>JANNTF010001113.1:0-2097 GCA_031403455.1 Alphaproteobacteria bacterium
TGCGCCGATGAAGCCCCACTCTTCCGAGAACATTGTGAAAATGAAATCGGTCTGCTTCTCCGGGAGAAACTGCAGATGCGATTGCGTGCCCTGCAGGAACCCCTTGCCCCACATGCCGCCCGACCCGAGCGCGATCTTCGACTGGATGATGTGGTAGCCCGCGCCGAGCGGATCGTTCTCGGGATTGATGAAGGTCAGCACGCGCTGCTTCTGATAGTCGCGCAAGCGCGCCCAGGCGAGCGGCATCGCCGCGGCGGCGAGTGCGATCACCGCGATGAACTTCCAGATCCGCACCCCGGCGAGGAAGAACATCGCGCCCGTCACCGAGAGCAGCAACAACGCCGACCCGAGATCCGGCTGCTTGAACACCAGCAGAACCGGCAGCAGCGCCAGCACGACGGGCCAGATCAGATATTGCAGCCGCGCGATGTTTTCCGACGGCAAGCCGTGGAAATAGCGCGCCAGCACGAGGATGAGTCCGATCTTCATCAGCTCGGTCGGCTGCACCAGGATGAAACCAATGTTGAGCCAGCGCTGCGCGCCCATGCCGATACGACCGAACACCTCCACCGCCACCAGCAGGACCAACGCCACGGCGTAGAGCACGTAGGCAAGCTTGAACCACCAGCGCAGATGAACGACGGCCAGCACCAGCATCAACGCGAGCCCGATGCCAAACCGGATCAATTGCCGGCCCGCCCAGGGCTCCATGCTGCCGCCCGCCGCCGAGTACTGCATCGCGAATCCGATCGACGCGACGGCACAGATCAGCAGGATCAGTCCCCAATTGATCGAGATCAGCTTCTCGATCAGCCCGGGATCCTGGTGCCGGCTCGCGAATGTGGAACGAAAGCGCATCGCGCGGCTCAGGCCGGACGTCCGGCATCGGCACGCGGCCGATCGCCGGGGCGCTGCGTGTCGCGGCGCTGAACCTCGACGAGGATGTCGCGCACGATCGGCGCGGCGATCGCCGACCCGCCACCACCATGCTCGACGATCACGGCGCACGCATAGCGCGGTGAGGAAATCGGCGCGAAACCGACGAATAGCGCGTGGTCGCGCTCTTTCCACGGCACCTCATGGGACTTGCGCACACCCGCGGCGCGCTCCTGCACGGTGATGCGTCGCACTTGGGACGTCCCGGTCTTGCCGCCCATCGCCATGTGCGGCTCCAGGATGCGCGCCCGAAACGCCGTCCCGCGCGGGTCGTTGACGACTCCCGACATCGCCTTCTGCACCAGGGCGAGATGCGCGGCCGGGATGCCGATGGACGGATAGCGCGTCGCGGCACGCGCCGCCAGCCCGCGACCCTCGATCTTCTCGCGCGCGAGATGCGGTTCGACGGCAAAGCCGCCATTGGCGATGCGGGCCGTCATCACCGCGAGCTGCAAGGGCGTCGCCAACACGAAGCCCTGGCCGATCCCCGCCACCAAGGTCTCGCCTTGCGCCCAGGCCTTGCCCTGAGTCGCGAGCTTCCACGCCCGCGTCGGCATCAGGCCGCCACGCTCTCCCGGCAGATCGATCCCGAGCACGTAACCCAGGCCGAGCTTGCGCGCCATCTGCGAGATGCGATCGACCCCGGCGCGCCGCGCGACTTCATAGAAATAGACGTCGCAGGATTGCTTCAGCGCCTCGACCATGTCGACGCCGCCATGCCCGCCCTTCTTCCAGCAATGGAAGCGATTGTCGCCCAGATCCATGTGGCCAGGACAGCTGACGCGCTGCTCGGGCGTGATGACGCCGGACTCGAGCGCCGCCAGCGCGACCACCATCTTGAAGGTCGAACCCGGCGCGTATTGGCCGGCGATCGCCTTGTTCGTCAACGGGCCGCGTGAATCGGACAGCAGCTGTCGCCACAGCCCGGGCATGATGCCCTTGGCGAATTCGTTGGGGTCGAAGGTCGGCCACGACGCGGCAGCCAGGATGTCGCCATTGTGGATGTCGAGCACCACGCCGGCCGCGCTCTCCTCGCGGGAGAGGCGCTGCATGCAATATTGCTGCAGACCGGCATCGATGGTGAGCTTCACGTCCAGCCCCGCTTCGCCATCGACGCGCGACAATTCGCGGATCGGGCGGCCCAGCGCGTTGACCTCGAGC
>JANNTF010001114.1:0-1566 GCA_031403455.1 Alphaproteobacteria bacterium
CGCGCATCGCCGCCTATCCCCATCAGCTCTCGGGCTGCATGCGCCAGCGCGTGATGATCGCGATGGCGCTCGCCTGCGGGCCGCAGCTGCTGATCGCCGACGAGCCGACTACCGCACTCGACGGCACGATCCAGGCGCAGATCCTCGATCTGCTGAAGCGACTGCGCAGCGAACTCGGCCTGGCCGTGATCATCATCACGCATGACCTCGGCGTCATCGCGGAGCTCGCCGACCGCGTCGCCGTCATGTACGGCGGACGCATCGTCGAGGAAGCGCCGGCCGCGACGCTGTTCGACGCGCCTGAACATCCCTATGCGGTCGGCCTCCTCTCGGCGACGCCGACTCTCGAGATGCCGCAGCGTCGGCGTCTGCCGTCGATCGGCGGCGCGGTTCCCCATATGGCCGACATGCCCGGGGGCTGCAGCTTCCATCCCCGCTGCGCAAACCGGATCGCGCAATGCGAGCGCGATATCCCCCCGATCGAGAGTCTCACGCCGCGCCACCGTGTCGCCTGCTGGGCGCGCCAATCCGCGATGGCAAGCACCGAGACGAAGACCACGACATCATGACGGAGCCGGTGCTCGTCCTCGACGATCTGCGTAAGATCTTCGCCGGCGGCATTCGCGCCGTCGACGGCGCCAGCCTCGATGTGAAGGCGCGCGAGACGCTCGCCGTGGTCGGCGAGTCCGGTTGCGGCAAATCCACCCTGGCGCGGCTGATCCTGCGGCTCGCGGCGCCGACAAGCGGCCGCATCCTGTTCGACGGCCAGGACATCGCCAAACTGTCGCAGCGTGAGATGCGGTCCGTGCGCCGCGAACTGCAATTCGTCTTCCAGGATCCGTTCTCGTCGCTCGATCCGCGCATGACGGCCGGCGCGACGATCACCGAGCCGATGGCGGTGCACGGCCTGGTCTCGACGCGGCGGGAGCGCCGGTCCGCGGCCGTGCGTCTGCTCCAGGCCGTAGGCCTCGCCGAGCGGCATGCGGATCAATGGCCGCGGCAGTTCTCGGGCGGCCAGCGCCAGCGGCTCGGCATCATCCGCGCGTCCGCCATGCGGCCGAAGCTGATCGTCGCCGACGAGCCGGTCTCGGCGCTCGACGTCTCCGTGCGCTCCCAGGTGATCAACCTGCTGCAGGATCTCCAGGAAGAACAGGGCACGGCCTATCTGTTCATCTCGCACGACATGGCGACGGTGAAGCACATGGCCGATCGCCTGGCGGTCATGTATCTCGGCCGCATCGTCGAGCTGGCGCGCAAGGAGGATTTCTTCGCGGCGCCCTATCATCCGTATAGCCAGGCGCTGCTCTCGGCGGTGCCCGCCTCGCATCCCAATCGACAGCGCCAGCGCATTCTCCTGCCCGGCGACCCGCCGAGCCCCGCAGCGATCCCCCGGGGATGCCGCTTCCATCCGCGCTGCCCGATCGCGCAATCCCGCTGCAGCGCGGAAGCGCCCGAGCCCCGCCAGATCGATGGCCGCCGCGTGGAGTGCCATTTCGCCGGTCCGTGGCCGCTCGGGAAGCCTGGCGCCGCGACATTGGGCGATCGCGCCTCATGAAGATCGATCGA
>JANNTF010001115.1:0-3456 GCA_031403455.1 Alphaproteobacteria bacterium
CACACGCATTATCGCGGCGGCTCCATCCCCGTCGTCTCCGTCTGCTCGAAGGATCCCGTCCTGCTCGACCAGATGAAGAACTACGAGGCGGGCTCGGGAACCAACTTCGCCTACACCTCGCTCAACATGCCGATCGATGCACAGATGGCCTATGTGCTCGATTTCAAACCCAATCTGCGCAATTTCGGAATCCTCGTCAGCAACGACAATGTCAGCGCGGTGGAGACGCAGGCGCGGCCGATCGCCGAATTCGCCAAGCAGCGCGGACTCCAGGTCTTGTATCTCAGCGTCACCCGTCCCGAGACGGCCAAGACGGAGCTCGCGGAGCTGGTCAAATCGGCGGTGGCGACGATGCACAAGAGCGACCCGACCCTGAACAACAGCCTGTTCTGGATCACCGGCAGCACGGTGGTGTTCAACGAGATCGCCACCATCAACCAGCACTCGGATCGTGTTCCCGTCCTCAGCGTGGTTCCCGAAGTGGTGCAGGCCGGCGACGACAGCGCACTCCTGTCCATCGGCATCAGCTTCGAAAGCAACGCGCATCTCGCCGCGATCTACGGCGCCGGCATCCTCGAAGGCACGAAGCGCCCCGGCGATCTGCCGGTCGGCATCGTCTCTCCGCCGGACATCACCATCAATTTCCGCAAAGCGCGCGAGATCGGCCTCAGCATTCCGTTCAATTTTCTCGAGCGCGCCAGCGTCGTCTTCGACTACGACGGCCAGATCGTGCGTAAGAACGGCGAGGCGCGACAGGCCGCCAACCCCGCCCCGGCCGTCAGGTGATCATCCAGCCGCCCGCGACGTCGATCGTCTGACCGGTGACGAAGCCCGAATCCGGGCCGGTCAGGAAGCACACGACGCGCGCCACATCCTCCGGCGTGCCGAGACGGCCGAGCGGCGTATCGCTGCGGATGGCGTCGTTGATCGTGCTGGCGACGCCGCGCATCAACGGCGTGTCGATGCGACCCGGCGCGATGGCGTTGACGGTGATGCCGTGGGGACCGAGTTCCCCGGCGAGATGCTTGGTGAAGCCGATCAGCCCGGCCTTGCTCGCGGCGTAGTGCACGCCGGTCAGCGGAAAATCGCCGAAGAAGGTCTTCCCGGCCACCGAGGACTGATTGACGATCGCGCCCCGGCGGCGCGCGATCATGCCCGGCGCAAGTCGGTGCACGCAGTTGAAGGCGCCGTCGAGATTGACCGCCATCACGCGCCGCCACTCCGCGGGATCCATGTCCTGGACATCCGCGCGGCGGCCGCCGTGCTTGGGTGAGATTCCGGCATTGTTGACCAGCAGATCGACCGGCCCGAATGCCCGCTCGATCGCGGCGCAGGCGGCATCCACGGAGGCGAGTTCCGCAACGTCGCACCCGATTCCGATCGCCGCTGCGCCGATGCTCGACGCAGTCGAGCGCGCGAGCGCCGCATCGACATCCAGCACGCCGATGCGCGCGCCGCGCTCGGCCAGCAGGGTGGCGATCCCCTGCCCGATCCCGCGACCCGCGCCGGTGACGATAGCCACCCTGCCCTGATGCGTTTGCCCTGTGTGAGTCATGGCCGACCACCCCAACCGAGACCGCCACGCGCTACTTGGTTTCGATCTCCACGAACACGAACTCGGTCGTATTGGCATTGGCGACGTCGTGCTCGACCCCGGCCTTGCGCGTATAGCTGATGCCGGCGACGAGATCGGCGAGACGCTCGCCCTGTGCATCCTTGATCTTGAGCTGTCCGGTGGTCATCGGCACCACGACATAATCATATTCATGGCGATGCCAGCCCGTTGCGCCGCCAGGCGGGAAACGCCACTCGATCACGCGCACGCGATCATTGTCGATCTGCAATGTCGGCACGGCCTTGATGCTCATCTCAGAATCCCTTCGCCTTCAGCTGCGCGAGGCAGCGATCGAATCCCGTGAGATCGTGGTAGCGCTGCCCAGCCGGCGCCGCAACCACTTCGATCTCGAACCCCGAGGTGATCACGCTGCCATCGAGCATCAGATTGTCGATCATCCCCATGCCCTCGATCATCAGCTGATCCGAATCCTCCCAGGCCCCCGTCGCCCGCTGCGTCAGCTTGTCCGCGCCGCCGACCGCCACGGTCGTGCGCGCCCCGATGTCCCCCGGCTCATTGGTGTAGCCGAGCACCAGTTTTCCCTGCGCGCGCATGTAGCCCATCTCGTAGGCGGTACCGACGTCCATCGAGGGTCCGCGAAATGGCGTCATCTGCGCGAGGCAGATGTCGCAGGAATCCATCAGCGCGACATCCGCGTGGTAGATGCGCAGCGCTTTGTCGCGCTGCGTCAGGTTGGTGAAATCCAGCACGGTGTCGAACGGAAAAACACCGACATAGCCGGCGGCGGCGCAGCGTGCCCGCTTCTTCTCCGCCTGCGCCATTGCATCGCGCAGGAAGACGTCTGGGCCGGCGAGGTAGATGCGTTTGGGGGTCATCGTTTCTCCTTGAGATACGGCACGCCGATCGCCTTGGGCGCGACGGCCTTACCCACGAAGCCGGCCAGCAACAGCACGGTCAGCACGTAGGGCAGCGCCTGGATGGCCTGGATCGGCACGATTCCGAGACCCGGCAGCGCGACGCCCTGCAAGCGGATCTGCAGCGCATCGGTGAAGGCGAAGAGCAGGCACGCCCAGACCGCGGGCCATGGCCGCCACTTGCCGAAGATCAGCGCGGCGAGCGCCAGGAATCCTTTGCCCGCCGTCATATCCTGCTGGAAGCCGGCGCCATGGGCGATCGAGAGATAGGTGCCAGAGACGCCGGTGAGCAGGCCGGTGACCAGCAAGGCCTGATAGCGCAGCCGTGCGACCGAGATGCCGGCGGTGTCGACCGCGCCCGGGTTCTGACCCACCGCGCGCAGCCGCAATCCGAAGCGCGTCCGTGCGATCACGAAAGCAACCAGCGGAACGACCGCGAAGGTCAGATAGACGAGCAGATTATGTCCGCCGATGACGTCGGCGTAGATCGGCCCGAGCACGGGGATCGGCTTGATGATCGCCGCATAGGGCAAGTCGATCGGACCAAAGCGCGCCGCGTCGCTCAACAACGGTGTGCGCCCGCCTTGCTTGAACCATGCATTCGCCAGCACCGCCGTGAGGCCGAGGGCGACGACGTTGATCGCCATGCCCGAGACCATCTGGTTGCCCGCATAGGTGATCGACGCGACGGCGTGGACCATGGACAGCGCGACGGCCACGGCGACGCCGGCGCCGAGCGCGAGCCACACCGATCCCGTCACGGCCGCCACGGCGGCGGCCGCGAAAGCCGCGCCGAGCATCTTGCCTTCGAGCGCGATGTTGACGATCCCCGCCCGCTCCGAGAACAGGCCGGCCAGCGCCGCGAGCACGAGCGGCGCCGCGACGCGCAATGTGGCGGCCGACATCGAAACCAGGAGATCGACGACTTCCATGCGCCGTCCCTCACGCCGCCGTGGCGTGCGGCGC
>JANNTF010001116.1:0-8741 GCA_031403455.1 Alphaproteobacteria bacterium
CCTGCGCACGTCCGTCCGCAGCTTCGCGAACACCGACGACGGCGTCGGCCAGCGCAATGTGCCAGTCGGCGTACGCTATGCCCGGTCGCGGAAAAGCCTGGTGCGCAAACTCATGCACTGCCCGCCAGCGGGCCTCGTCTCGAGGGTACCCTGCCAGCTCCACCCGCCAGAGATAGGATGCCGCGTCCATGAGCTTGACGACTTTCGGTCCTGGATAGTCCTCCGCAGCGAAGGCATCCTCGAATAGGGTAAAGCCCTCCGTCACGCGGCCCTCGCCGAGAAGCGTAAGGGCAAGGACGTCGTGATGTCCGAGCGGCCGGGCCGCATCGATCGCATCCTCGACATCGATCTGCCGCGCCCGCGCGGTCTCGAGGCGCGTCAGAGCGCCGGCTTCGACGCGGCGGCGAATACGATCACCGAAATCTTCCTGTCCCGCGGCATCCTGCGCCGCGGCTCGATCCTGAAGCCGGGTGGGTGAATCGGGACCGATGCACATGCACTCTCCTGCTCGTCGTCCCACCTCGAGTCGAGGAGGGGCGACGAGTACGGGTTGGCGATGCGCAGAGTACTATGCAGCCTTACTTCATCAAGCCTTCGGCCTTCAGCGCGTCCTGTACCTTCGGACGTGCGCCGATTCGCGCGTGATAGGCGCTGAGAGTCGACCATTTGCCGATGTCGACGCCGGTGAACTTGCCCCAATTCAGAACGGTGAAGAGATAGGCGTCGGCGACCGTGAACTTGTCGCCCATCAGGTACTGCTTGCCGGCGAGATGCTTCTCGAGCCCGTCGAATTTCTTGCCGAGATTGGCGCGCGCGATGTCCTTGTACGCGTCGGGCGTCGCGGCGCCGAACAGCGGGCTGAAGCCCTTATGCAGCTCCGACGTGATGTGGTTGAGCCATTCCTGCACGCGATAGCGCTCCATCGTGCCGGCGGCCGCCGTGAGTCCCGCAGCGGGCTTCTGATCGGCGATGTACTGCACGATCACGGGGCCCTCCGTCAGGATCTCCCCATTGTCGAGCTGCAGCGTGGGCACCTGACCTTTCGGGTTGATCTTCGTGAAGTCGGCGCCCTTCTCGGTCTGCTTGGTCTTCAGATCGACCTTCTCGATATCGAAATTGAGACCGGCTTCGCGCAGCACGATGTGCGGCGAGAGCGAGCAGGCGCCTGGGCTGTAATAGAGCTTCATCTGTTTTGATCTCCGGGTTGAACGATGAGGACCTGAGGCTGGACATGGCCACGCGCCGCGTCCAGCGCGTGCGCATCACGAAATGCGGAAGCGCGTTACGACGCGGTCACTCGCTTTACCGCCAGTACCCGGAAAAGCCGCGCCGCTGCTACGCGAACCGGTAGAGCTTGGCCGGATTGTCGACCAGGATCTTCTTGCGGGTCGCGTCGTCGCCAGCGTAGTCGAGCAGCGTGTCGAGGAGCATCGCATCATCGGGCTTCGGGTTCTGGCCGGGATGCGGCCAGTTGCTCGCCCACATGCAGCGTTCCGGGTTGCGACGGATCAGCGCCTTGGCGATCGCGCCGACGTCGGGATAGAGCGGCGGCCCGAGCTTCGACGTGTCGTACATCCCGGAGCATTTGATCCAGCAGCGGCCGGTATCGAGCAGGCGCAGCAGCGCCTCCATCGCGGGGTGATCGGTGGCGACGGGCTCGACGAAGCGCGCGTTGTGGTCGATCACGACGTCGCAGGGCAGCGCGCGGATGCGGGCCTCGTATTCGGGCATCGTGCGCCCATCGAATTGCAGCTGCAGATGCCAGCCATGATCGGCGGCGCGGCGTGCGATGAGATCGAGATCCTGCCATCCGTAATAGGCGCCGCCCATCAGGAAAAAGCGCAAGCCAACCGCACCGGCATCAGCGAGACGCTTGAGCGCGATATCGGGCAGATCGCGCTCCACGACGACCACGGCGCGCGCATCCCTGCCGATCGCCGCGACACCCTCCATCGTCGCGCGGTTGTCCGCGCCATCGGCCGCGGGCGGGACGACGACGCCGCGCTGCAGCCCGTGGCGCTGCTGTACGCGCCGATACTCCGCCGGCGTGGCATCGGGCTGCGTACTGAGGGCGGTCGGCGCGGTCGGAAACCGCGCATCGTAGAAATGCATATGCGTGTCGCAAGCGCCGGGCGGCGTCGCGAGCATCGGACCGGTCATGGCGATTCCCCCTCGACTCTTCTGTCCCGATCCATCCTACAGGAGCCGCGGATCGGTGGGGATTCGTCTGGGCTCTCGCCACATCGCGCGACTCGCCGTAAAACACCAAGCGTGATGCATTACTCGCTCTGGTCTCTGTTTCGCGAAGGCCTCTCGGGGCATCGCGGCTGGCCGCAGGCTTGGCGCAATCCAACGCCGAAGCCCGCCTACGACATCGTCATCGTGGGGGGCGGCGGTCACGGATTGGCGACGGCCTACTACCTCGCCAAGAATCACGGCATCACCAATGTCGCGGTGCTCGAGCGCGGCTGGATCGGCCAGGGCAATTCCGGGCGCAACACGACGGTCATCCGCTCGAATTATTTCTTTCCCGCCAGTGCGGCGTTCTACGAATTCTCGCTCAAGCTCTACGAGAAGCTCGGCGAGGAGTTGAATTTCAATACCATGGTGAGCCAGCGCGGGATGATCACCTTCTCGCATAGCCGTCATGACCTCGAGGGCGCGCGACGCTGGGTCAACGCGATGCGCCTCAACGACATCGACTCGGAGATGCTGACCACGGCGGAGATCAAGCGTCTGGTCCCGCTCCTCGACATTTCGGCGCAGGCGCGACATCCGATTCTCGGCGGCTTCATCCAACGCCGCGCCGGCATCGCGCGCCACGATGCGGTCGTATGGGGCTACGCGCGCGCCGCCGATGCGCTGGGCGTCGACATCATCCAGAATTGCGAGGTCACCGGCTTCAGCTTCGAGCAAGGTCGCGCGGTGGGACTGCAAACCACGCGAGGGGCGATCCGTGCCGGCAAGATCGGACTCGCCGCCGCGGGACATCAGAGCGTGCTGGCATCGATGGCGGGGTTTCGGCTGCCGCTCGTCACCTACGCGCTTCAGGCCTTCGTGTCCGAGCCGCTCAAGCCATGGCTCGACGTCGTGGTGCTCTCGCCGGCAGCCGGAGTCTATGCGAGCCAGTCGGACAAGGGCGAGATCGTGCTCGGCGGCGGGCTCGATCTCTATCCGAGCTACGCGCAGCGCGGCAATCTGCCGACGGCCAAGCATGTGATGGCGGGGTTCCTCGAACTCTTTCCCACCTTGTCGCGCGCGCGCTTCATGCGCCAATGGGCGGGCATGACCGATGTCGTGCACGATTCCTCGCCGATCATCGGCAAGTCGCCCGTGGATGGCATCTATCTGAATTGCGGCTGGGGCACCGGCGGCTTCAAGGCGATCCCGGCTGGCGGCTGGACCTTCGCGCACACGCTCGCACACGCCGCGCCCCACCGATTGGTCGAGGCGTTCGGCCTCGATCGCTTCATCAGCGGCGCCATGATCGACGAGGCGGCAGCCTCGGGGATCGCGCATTAATGCTCCTCCTCACTTGCCCTCATTGCGGCGCGCGCGACGAGAACGAATTCAGTTGCGGCGGTCAGGCGCATATCGCGCGCCCCGGTCCGCCCGCTGCCGTGAGTGATGCCGAATGGGCGCGCTATCTCTTCGAGCGCGACAATCCCAAGGGCCTGCATTTCGAGCGCTGGGTACATCGCCATGGCTGCGGCCAATGGTTCAACGTCGCGCGCGACACGGTCACGCATGAGATCAGGGCGATCTACGGCGCGCTCGAACCCAAGCCGGATCTGTCATGAGCGGCTATCGACTTTCGCAAGGCGGATCGATCGATCGCGATCAGCCGCTCCATTTCCGCTTCAACGGCAAACTGATGATGGGGTTCGCAGGCGACACGCTCGCCTCGGCGCTGCTCGCCAACGGCGTGTCGACGGTCGCGCGCAGCTTCAAGTATCACCGCCGTCGCGGCATCTACGCGGCGGGAGTCGAGGAGCCCAACGCGATCGTGACGATCGGTCAAGGCGAACGCGCCACGCCCAATCTCAAGGCGACGCAGGTGCCGCTCTATGACGGACTCGTCGCCACCAGCGTCAATTGCTGGCCCTCCGTCGATTTCGATTTCGGCGCGCTCGCCGGCGCGGTCGGGCGGTTCCTGCCCGCCGGTTTCTACTACAAGACGTTCATGCGCCCGGATTGGCACCTGTTCGAGCCCTGGATCCGGCGCGCCGCCGGGCTGGGCCGGGCGCCGCGTGCCGGCGACCCCGATCGCTACGATCACGCGCACGCGCAGTGCGAGGTGCTGATCGTGGGCGCCGGGCCGGCGGGGCTCGCCGCCGCGCTGGCCGCGTCGCGCAATGGAGCGCGCGTGATCCTGGCCGACGACCAGGCCGAGTTCGGCGGGCGGCTGCTCAGCGATGGCGGCACGATCGACGATGCGCCGGCGCGCACGTGGCTCGATTCGGCAACCGCCGAACTCGCCGCCGCCGGCGGCGTGACACGGTTCACGCGGACCAATGTCTTCGGCTATTACGACCACAATCTGCTCGGCGCCTACGAGCAGATCGCGCTGCCGGGGACGACATCGCGAGATCAACGCCCGGCCGGCCGTCTGTGGCACATCCGCGCCGACCGCGTCGTGCTCGCGACCGGCGCATTCGAACGGCCGCTCGTTTTCGGCGCGAATGATCTGCCCGGAATCATGCTGGCCGGCGCGGTGCGCAGCTATGTCGCGCGCTACGGCGTCGCGCCGGGCAAGCGCGTCATCGTGGCGACCAACAACGACGACGCCTATCGCACCGCGCTGGCGTTGCTGGACGCGGGCATCGAGATCGCCTGCGTCGTCGATGCGCGCAGCGGCATCGAAAGCGCCCTCGTGCACGCGGTGCGCGCACGCGGCGTCGAGATCTCGAGCGGCTCGCATCTGGGCCGCGCGCTCGGTAGCAGATGCGTCACCGGCGCCGAGATCCAACGGCTTGGCGGCGGCACGCGACGCCTCGACGCCGATGTGATCGCCGTCTCCGGCGGTTGGAACCCGGCCGTGCATCTCTTCTGCCAATCCGGCGGCCGCCTCGCCTTCGATGCCCAGCGCGCGGCGTTCGTCCCCGCGGCATCGGTGCAGGCCGAGCGCTCGGTGGGCGCCTGCGCCGGCAGCCTCGCTCTCGGCGCGGCGCTCGACCAGGGCAGCACGGCCGGATACTGGGCGGCGAAGCGCGAGGCGGCGGCGGTTGCGGTCGCACGCGCGACCGACATCGCGGAAACGCCGCTGACACCGCTCTGGGAGATCAAGGGCGGCGGCAAGGCCTGGGTCGATCTGCAGAGCGATGTCACCGCCGATGATGTGCGCCTGGCGGCGCGCGAGAACTACGTCTCGGTCGAGCATCTCAAGCGCTACACCACGCTCGGGATGGCCAGCGATCAGGGCAAGACGTCCAACGTCAACGGCCTCGCCATCCTCGCCGCCGCGACCGGCCGCGCGATCCCGAGTGTGGGCACGACGCGGTTTCGTCCGCCCTATGACCCGATCCCGATCGGCGCCATCGCGGGCCGCGCGCGCGGCGCGCTCTATCACGCGCGCCTCACCTTGCCCATGCGCGACTGGCACGAGGCCAATGGCGCCGTGTTCGAGGATTACGGCAGCTGGAGCCGCCCGGCCGCCTATCTGCGTGGCAGAGAGACGCTCGACGATGCGATCCAGCGCGAGGCTGGGCATGTCCGCCTCGCGGTCGGCATCTTCGACGGTTCGCCGCTGGGCAAGATCGAGATCGAAGGACCGGACGCGGCGAAATTCATCGACCGGCTCTATGTCGGCACGATGTCGACGCTGGCGGTCGGGCGCGTGCGTTACGGGCTGATGCTCACCGAGCACGGCATCATCACCGACGATGGCGTGTGCGCGCGGCTCGGACCGGAGCGATTTCTCGTCGGCACGACGTCGGCCGCGGCTTCACGCATGGCGGCAGTCATGGAGGAATGGCTGCAGGGCGAGTGGCCGGATCTGCGCGTCTTCGCGACGCCGGTCACCCATCAATGGGGCGTGATCACGCTGACCGGGCCGCGCGCGCGCGATCTGATCACGGCGCTCGGCACCGATATCGATCTTGCCAAAGACGCGTTTCCGCACATGGCCTGGCGCGCAGGCAAGATCGCCGGGGTGCCGGCGCGAGTCTTCCGCGTGAGCTTCACCGGCGAACTCAGCTACGAGATCAACGTCGCCGCACGGGCCACGCCGGCGCTCTGGGCGCGGATCGTCGCTGCCGGGCACGGCTTCGACCTCATGCCCTTCGGCGTCGAATCGCTGATGATCTTGCGCATCGAGAAGGGCTACGTGCATGTCGGCAGTGAGACCGACGGCACGTCGGTGCCCGACGATATCGGCATGGGCGGCGCGATCGTCCGCAAGGCAAGCGACTTCATCGGCCGCCGCTCCCTGCTGCGCGCCGAGGCGACGCGCGCCGATCGCAACCAGCTCGTCGGCCTGATCCCCGAGGACGGCAAGGCGCGGCTGCAGGCTGGCGCGCATCTCCTCGGCGACGGGCCGCGCGACGGGTCCCAAGGCTTCGTCACGTCGGCATGCTGGAGCCCGACCCTCGATCATGCCGTCGCGCTCGGCCTGCTGCGCCGCGGCCGCGCGCGCAAAGGCGAACGAGTGATCGTGTTCGACGAAGGGCGCGAGATTCGCGCGCGCATCGTCGAGCCCTGTTTCATCGATCCGAAGGGGACGCGCCTCGATGTCTGACCGGCGCGAGTTCCAGATGCCGCGGCTCCGCCTCGTCGCCGAGCCGACCGGCGGACTCGTCACGCTGCGCATCAGAGCCGAGGACCGCGACGCGCAGATCGCCGCTGGCGGGGCCCTGGCGCTGGACCTGCCCACGACGCCACGTCGACCCGTGCGCCGCGCCGACCTCACCGTCCATTGGACCGCGCCCAATGCGTGGCTGCTCGTGGGCGACGCCGCGGCGATCGTCGTGGATTTGCGCGGCGCGCTGGCGGGACACCACGCCGCCATCGTCGATGTCAGCGACGCGCGCAGCCGATTCACGATCGCCGGATCCGCCGCGCGCGCATGTCTCGCGAAAGGCACCGGCGTCGATCTGGCGCCGACGCATTTCGCCGCCGGCGACGCCGCCCTCACGCGCGTCGCCGATCTTTGCGTGCTTCTCACCTGCGTCAGCGATGAACCGCTCTTCCATCTCTTCGCCGATCGCCCCGCGACCGATCATGTCTGGGCCTGGCTCCTCGACGCCGCGCGCGAGTTCTGAGACGGAGATCCCGACCATGCATACCGATCGATACGGCTTGCCGCTCTCCACGACCTCCGATGCGGCCGCAACGGCGTATCGCGAAGCCATCGACCTGATGTTGTCGGCATGGCCCGGCGCGGCCGCGTATCTCGATCGCGCGATCGCGGCGGATCCGGGCTTCGCGATGGCGGTGATCGCTCGTGCGCGCATCCATCAGATCCAGGTACAGCCGACCGAGGCGCGGGCCGGCGCCGCGCGTGCGCGCGAGCTCGCCCAGGGTGCGTCTCTTCGCGAATGTCAGCATGTCGAGATCCTTGCGCTCGTGATCGAGGGTCAACCCGCACGGGCGTTGAGTGCGGCGCTCGCCCATCTCGACGCGTTCCCGCGCGATGCGCTCGTCATGTCGCTGATCCTCGGGGCCTTCGGCCTCTACGCCTTCTCCGGCCGCGTCGATCATGACGCGGCGCGCGTCGCGCTGTGCGAGAAGCATGCGCGGCACTACGGTCGCGACTGGTGGTTCCTCACCTATCTCGGCTGGTCGCATACGGAGGCGGGAAATCCCGGCGCCGGCCGCGGCCTCGCCGAGTTCGCGCTCGAACTCCGACCCGCCAATGGCAATGGCGCGCATGCGCTGTCGCACGCGCTGATCGAGCTGGGAGCGAACGCCGAAGGCCGCGCGCATCTCGCGGCCTGGCTGCCCGGCTATGATCGCACCGGCGCGCTGCATGGGCATCTCTCCTGGCATCGCGCCTTGCTGGCGCTCGACGCCGGCGATGCGGCGCAGGCCCTCGCGATCTACGCGGATGCGATCGCGCCCGGCGTTGCGAAGAGCCCGCCGCTCAACATCTTCACGGACTCGGTCTCCTTGCTGTGGCGGGCCGCGCTATGCGGCGTGAAGCTGCCGGACGGGATCTGGGCGGACGTGGTCGCCTATGCCGAGCGAAACTTTCCGTGCGCCGGGATCGCCTTCGCGGACATGCATCACGCCGCGATGGCTGCGGCCACGGGCGATCACGCCGGCCTCGAACGCCGTCGTACCGAGCTCGAGACATTGCTGGCGGGCGCGAAGCTGGCGCCAGGCCCGGTCGTGCCCGCCCTGAATCGCGCCTTCGCCGCGTTCGGACGAGGCGACGACGCCGAGACGATCCGCATCCTGGAGCCGCTGCAGATGGAGATCGCGCGCATCGGCGGCAGCCATGCGCAGCGCGAACTCTGCGAAGACACGCTGATCGTCGCCTGCCTGCGCGGCGGCGCGCAGGCGACGGCGCGACGCCTGCTCACGGCGCGGCTGCAGCGTCGGCCCTCGCAGCGCGACCAGGCGTGGCTGGTCAGCGCACAGCCTTGATCGCAGTGATTTGTCGCCCCTCCTCGGGTCGAGCTGCGGGATGCACACATCTTCCGGGCTCACGCCAGCCGGTACTCGTCGCCCCTCCTCGACTCGAGGAGGGGCAGCGCGCGAAGCGCGCGGGGTGGTGAGTCAGTGATCCGGCGCCACCTCGA
>JANNTF010001117.1:0-2986 GCA_031403455.1 Alphaproteobacteria bacterium
CAATGCCGATCCACAGCACCAGCTCGCGTGGAAGACTCATCCGAGTTCGCCGCGGACCGCCTGCATGACCGCGTCCTCGAGACCGAAATACGCGATGCGTTGAACGCAGCGCGGCCGAATGCCGGTCGCCTCGAAGGCGCCCTGGAGGCGGCCGTCGGGACTCTGGCCGGTGAATTTGAAGGCGAACAGATCCTGCGTGATCACCGTGTCGCCCTCACGACCGACGACTTCGGCGAGTTGGACGACGCGTCGAGCGCCGTCGCGCATGCGTTCGATCTGGACGATCAGATCGACGGCGCTGACGATCTGCTGGCGCACGGCCGTCGAGGGCAGTCCGATATTCGCCATCATGATCATCGATTCGAGACGCGCGATCGCGTCGCGCGGGGTGTTGGCGTGGATCGAGGACATCGAGCCGTCATGGCCCGTGTTCATGGCCTGGATCATGTCGAACGCTTCGCCGCCGCGAACCTCACCGATGATGATCCGATCCGGTCGCATGCGCAGCGCATTCTTGACGAGATCGCGCTGGTCGATGCGCCCGGAGCCTTCGACGTTCGATGGGCGGGTTTCGAGCCGCACGACATGCGGCTGGCGGAATTGCAGTTCCGCCGCGTCCTCGATGGTGACGATGCGTTCGCCGTGCTCGATCATCGAACTCATCGCGTTGAGCAACGTGGTCTTGCCCGAGCCGGTGCCGCCGGAGACGAGGATGTTGAGGCGGCAGCGGGCGGCGATTTCCAGGAAGCGGCCCATCGACGGCGAGATCGATTTGCGCTCCACCATCGATCGGAAGTCGAGGAAGCTGCGCGTGAACTTGCGGATGGAGATGCAGGTGCCGTTGAGCGCGAGTGGCGGGATCACGATGTTGACCCGGCTGCCGTCGAGCAGGCGCGCATCCACCAGGGGCGAGGATTCGTCGATGCGTCGGCCGACGGCCGAGGCGATCTTCTGCGCGATGTTGAGGACGTGCGTCTCGTCGCGGAACTTGATGTTGGTCAAGGCCAGCCGGCCACGTTGCTCGACATAGACCTGTTGCGGGCCGTTCACGAGGATGTCGTTGACCGTGTCGTCGCGCAGGATGACCTCGATCGGGCCAAGCCCGAGCATGTCGTCGACGATGTCACCCGCCAACGCGCGCTGTTCGGACTGGTTGAGCGAGAGGTTGCGCTCATCCGCGATCTGGCTGATCAGCCTTTCGACGCGCACCATCAATTCGGGCGCCGGCATCCGCGAGGCCTCCGCGGGATCGATGCGATCGAGCACTTCGCGATGGATGCTGACCAGGGTCTGCATGCTGACGCGGCCGACCTTGCTGCGCGCCGCATCGGCGCTGCCCGACGGCGGCTGGTAGGTCGGCGTCGGCTCCGCCTGAGGCAGTTCGAGCGGCTCGAGACTGGGTTGCCCCTCGGCGCCCGGGCGGCGTCCGAAGCGTGTGAGGTTCATGCTCATGTCTTCTTTCCGAGCAGCCGAGCGAAGAATCCGCGCTTCTTGGTGTCGTGCTGATGGCCGGCGAGCTTGCTCGCCAGGGCGCTTGCGGCGCGCTGCAAGGCGCGCTGCGTCATCGCCGCTTCGCCGCCGACATTGGCGCTGGTCGCCACGCGCTTGTCGTAGGGGATGATGATGTCCGGGGCTTGGCCGATCGCCGCTTCGAATTCCTTTGGCTTGAGATCGCTCAACCCGCCGAACTTGTTCTGGACATGGAGCATGTAGCGACCAGCCTGGCTGGCGCCGAAATAGCTGCGCCACCTCGCCACTTCGCGCGCGCAGGCAAGCCCACCGTCGCTCACCATCACGAGCGCGCCATCCTCGAAGACGACCCGGTCGATCAGGTCGTTCCGGCCGGCCGGGAGGTCTGAAATGACGTAGTGGAAGCGTTGTCGCAGCAGCGACACGATCGTGTGGAACGCGGCGCCGGTCACGCGCGAACTGGCGTCGATCGGCTCCATGGCCGAGCAGAGGAACAGCCGTTCGGTGACTTTCGTCGTGGCGCGCTCGAGGAGCAGCATGTCGACGCGTTCGCTGGTTTCCAGAGCTTCATAGAAGGCGTGGTTCGGCGGTGAATCGAGCAGCATCGCGGCATTGCCGAAGGCGATGTCGAAATCGACCAGGGCGACGCGCCGGCCAACCGTCTCCGACAGGTGCCAAGCGAGGGAGGCCGCCAGGGTCGACGCGCCGACACCGCCGCGCACGCCCAGCACATTGACGAGTTTGCCGAGCTTCTGGTCACGCTGCTGGATCCCGCCCGAGGTGACCCGCGCGAGGATGTCGCTGAGGATTTCGTAGGTCAGCGGCTTGAAGACATATTCCGCCACGCCCATGCGGGCGAGGCTGCGGTACAGGGCGATGTCGTTGCGCTCGCCCACGACCAGCACCTCGACGCCGGGTTCGCAGACCTCGGAGAGCCGCTGCATGGCGTCGAGCGGCAGCTCGATACCGGTGATGTCGACCACGAGAACCTGCGGTGAGCGGTTGCGATCGAGTTCCTTGATCGCCGTCTCGATCGTGCCGCGGTTGACCGAGCCGTCGAACAGACCGAGATCGGTGAAGCAGCGCTTCAGAATGGCCGCGGAGTCGTTGTCGTTCACGAACGCAGCGGCACGCAGCGATTCGGACGGACTGTCGCCGACGACTTTCAGCTGGCTGGACATCGAGTAGCTCCTTGCTGCAGCCGGGTCAGCGTGTTGTCAGACGCTCGGGCTTGAGCAGTTCCTTGATGTCGTCCGTGCGGTAGCGTTCGACGCCGTTCGCTGCATGCTCGGCATCGGCGGGCCCGATCGTGCGCCCGCGCACCAGGTCCCGCGGGTCTTCGACCATCAGAGTCAGATTGCGCTCGTTCGTGCAACCGCCCTGCGAGCGTGGGTTCTCCTGTGAACTCCTGTTCAGATCGATCGAGAAATTCCGACATTCCGGAGGCGTCACGACGTCGCGATGGAGGATCACTTCGCCACCCGCTGCGTCGGCGCCCACGAAAATGATGTTGGTC
>JANNTF010001118.1:0-2601 GCA_031403455.1 Alphaproteobacteria bacterium
CGGCGCGTCGCCCAGGTATTCACCTGATAGTACAGCGGCACGATGCCGTTCTCGCCGATCGCCACTTCGCTGGCGTCGAAGAGGTGCTGCTCGCGGACCTGATCGTCGATCGTTCCCAGCGCGCGATCGAGCATCTGGTCGAACCTGGGGTTCGAGTAGCGGCCGCGATTGGACGCCCCCATTCCCTTCTCGCGGTTAGGCGTCGCCAGCAGGGCGCGCAGACTGTCGGACACCTCGCCGGTGTTGCTGCCCCAGCCGAACAGCATGACGCTATAGGCGTAGGTCGGCGCACTGGCCGTCGAGGAATACGTCGCCCAGGGACGAGTCTCGACCTTCGTGTCGATGCCGACGCGCACGAGCATGGGACCGATCGCCTGCAGCACCCGCTCGTCATTGGGATAGCGATCGCTCGGACCATGGATGGTCATCGCGAAACCATTCGGATACCCCGCCTGGGCAAGCAGCTTGCGCGCTCCGTCCTGGTCGAGGGGTTCGGGTCGGAGCTGCAACGATGCGCCGAATGCGCCCTCGGGCAGCAGCCCGCCGGCGGCGATCGCATCACCCTCGAACACGCGCTCCACGATGCCCTGCCGATTGATCGCCTTGCTGATGGCGAGGCGCACGCGCGGGTCCTTCAGCGGATTGTTGGGCAACAAGGCGCCCGCCTTGTCCGTCACGAACGGCGTCTGATCGCGTGCCTGATCGAACGCCAGGTAGATCACGCGGCTCGAGGTCACGCGATGAAGGGCGAGATCCTTGTTGGCGCGCAGCCTGGGCAGATCGGCGCTCGGCACCGCCTCGATCATCTGCACATCGCCGGCCAACAGCGCCGCCGTGCGCGCAGCATTGTTCGGGATCAGCTTCAACGTGACCTTGTTCCAGGCGGGTCGCTCGCCCCAATACGCGTCGTTGCGAATCAAGATCACACGATCATTGGCGACGAACTCGACCAGGCGGAACGGGCCGGTGCCGATCGCCGCCCTACCGGCGTTGAATTCGGATGTCGGCGCCTCGATCGATTTGCGATTCACGATGTTCACGGCCGACAGCATGACGGGTAACAGCGGCGCCGGCACCGCCGTCTTGAATCGCAGCGTATGCGCATCGACGACCGTGGTCTCGATGATCGGCCGCACGAACCCGGTGAACGACGACGGCGAGTTCGGCACCCAGGGGACGCGCTTGTACGAGGCGATCACGTCTTGCGCGTCGAACTCGCTGCCGTCATGGAACTTGACGCCGCGCCGCAGCCGAAACTCCCAGGTGAGTTCATCGATGGTCTTCCATTCGGTGGCCAAGCCGGGGACCAGGCGCTGCTTCTCATCCTGGTGCACAAGTCGGTCGAAGAGATGGATCGCGACGTTGTTGTTGGGACCCAAGGCGTGGAAATGGGGATCCATCGAGGTGATGCTGCCCTGCAGCCCGATGACGAGATCCTGCGCCGATGCGCCGCGACCATCGGCTGGCACGAGGCAAGCGATGCCTGCCACGCCCAGCACAGCCACGACCCGCAAGATGCGGAGAAACATGAGCGGACTCCCGACAATGACCGCGCGGCGCCGGTTTGGCGCAACCGCACGGCGATGAAGCTTCCCAATCCAAGCCTAGCGCAACTTCCACCCGCTGTCGCAAGCGCGTCTGCGTCCGACACCAGGAGACTGCCGGCTGGCACCGACCAGGCGTTCCGTGCGGCCCCGGTCAGGGCGTCGGTCGGATCAACCAAGCATGGGTCTGATCATCGGCGCGCCCTTCGTACCCCAATCCCCGCCGGAGCGCCCACACGTTGACCTGGTAGTAGAGCGGCACAATCCCGACATCGTCGACCGCGATGCGCGTCGCCCGCTGGAGCAGCTGTTCGCGCTTCGCATCATCAATGGTCCGCAACGCCTCCCCAAGCGCCGCGTCGAAGACCGGGTTCGAGTATCGGCCACGGTTGGACGCCCCGAGCCCCCGCGCCGCATCGACCGTGGCCAGGAGCGACCGCAACGGCGACGATGCTTCACCGGTCGCCGCGCCCCAGCCGAAGAACGTCGCGCTGAATTCCTGGCGTGCCGAGCGCCCGGCATAGACCGACCACGGCAGCAATTCGACCCTGGTCGTCAGGCCGACGCGCGCGAACATCTGCGCCAGCGCGGGCACGATCTTGTCGTCGTTGGTATAGCGATCGTTCGGGCCATGCAGCGTGAAGCCGAACCCGTTGGGATAGCCGGCAAGCGCGAGCAGGCGCCGCGACGCGTCGGGATCGAACGCGTCGGGCTTGAGGCTGGCATCGCTGCCGAAGAACCCCTCCGGAATCACGCCGCCCGCCGGAACAGCGAGACCTTCCTGAAGCCGCTCGACGATCGCCATTCGGTTGATCGCCTTCGAGAGCGCCTGGCGCACGCGAAGATCCTTGAACGGATTGCGCTCGAGCGGTTTGCCCTCGCGATCGGTGACGAACGGCGTCACGTCGCGTGCCTGATCGAGATTAAGGAACAGCAACCGGTTCGAGACCTCGCGCGCCAGCGTCACGCGCGGATCAGTGGCGAGGCTGCCGATATCGGCCGTCGGCACGACCTCGATCGCCTGGACGTCACCGGCAAGCAGCGCCGCGACGCGCGC
>JANNTF010001119.1:0-3681 GCA_031403455.1 Alphaproteobacteria bacterium
GAGCGTGTTGCGCAGCGGGCGACCGAAGCCCGGCGCCTCGATCTCGAAGACATCACCCGGCTCGGTCTTGATGCCATCGGCAAACGACAGCGTCGCGGTGCCGAAATAATGCACGTGCACGTCGCCGGGCACGCGCTGCTCGGCGTATTTGAAGTGATGATGTTCGAGGTTGGCGAGCGTGTGCGACATGTTCGCCTCGCCGGTCAGGAACGGCTTCTCGAAGATCACCGTGCCGCCGCGCCGGATGCGGCTGGTGCCCCGGATATCGGCCGGCACCGGCCCGAGTCGCAGCTCCGGTCCATAGGCGCTCTGGCGCAATTTCGAATGCGCGAGGAACAGGTAGTTCTTGCGCTCGACGACATGGTCGGAGAACTCGTTGCCGAGCGCCACGCCGACGCGCACCGGCACCCCGTCCGGCGCGATCACATAGAGCGCCGCGAGCTCGGGCTCCTCGCCGCCGTCCTCCGCAAAGCCCGGCATGGTCAGCGTCTTCTCGGGTGCCACCACGTAGCGGCCATTGCCCTTGTAGAACCATTCCGGCTGGACGCCGACGCCGCCGGGGGCCGGCTTGCCGCCTTCGAGTCCCCAGCGGAACATCTTCATCGAATCCGTGAGCTTGGTCTCCTCGGTCTCGGTCGTGGTCTTGTGCATCTTGTCGCGCGTATCGGCGCTGCCGAGATGCGTGAGGCCGGTGCCGGTGACGTGGCAGCGAACCGGATCAGGATGATCGAGCGGCGACAGCAGGCGCTGCGTCCTGACCACGGCGTCGTAATCCACGCTCTGCTTGCCGAGCCGCGCGCGGACCAGGGCTTCGAGCGAACCGCCCGCGGCGATCGCCGCCAGCGCGAGATCGTAGACGCGCTCGCTCTCCGTCACGATCGCCAGCGTCCGGCCATCCTCGCTCGGCACGCCCACGCGGCGCGCGCCGGCCTCGTCGATGAACTGCACCAATCGAAGACTCATGTCGCGTTTCCCCTCATCGTGTTTCGCTGCGGGCGCCGCGTGAAGCGACGACCGCGCCGATGACGATCAGAGCGCAGGCGGCGACCAAACGCCAGCTGAAGCTCGCGCGGCGGCATTCCCGCGAACAGTACGACCAGCAACGGCCAGAGATACGCGATCAGATTGACGTCGACCGCCGGCGCGCGCGCGAAGGCGGCGAAGTAGAGCGCGTGATAGCCGAACAGCCCGCCGATTCCGAGCGCCCAGGCGGCGATGGGCAGGCGCAGATGCACGCGCGGATCCTCGCCGCGCAGCAGCCATTTGCCGATCGCGAGCAGCGCCGCCAGCGCGAACGTCATCGCCGTGAGCTGGAAGGGCGGCACCGCGCCGGCCGCGGTGGTGAGCAGCGCGAGACTCGACCACAGCGCGAGCGCGACGCAGCCGATGGCGGTCGCGCGATTCCTCACGGCCGGATATTCCTGTGCGAAGCAGCGTCGCGCATGGTCATGATGGCTTCATAGACGGCGCGCCCGGCGAAAGGAATCGGATCATGAAGCCCGCGAAGCTCTTCATCCTCGGCAGCTACATCACCGATCTCATGATGCGCACGCCGCGTCTGCCCAAGCGCGGCGAGACGATCTTCGCCGGGCCGTTCCAGGTCGGGCCCGGCGGCAAGGGCTCCAACCAGGCGGTGGCGGCCCGGCGCGCCGGCGCCCAAGTGATCTTCGCGACGCGTCTCGGCGACGATGATCTCGGCCGCAGCGCCATGCGCATGTTCGAGGCGGAGGGCATCGATGCGCGCCACGTGGTGACCGACCGCAATGGCGTCACGACCGGCGCCGCGCTGATCATGGTCGAGGAGAACTCCGCCGAGAACATGATCACGGTCGCGATCGGCGCCTGCGCGCATTTCACCGATGCGGAGGTCGATGCGGCGACGGCGGCGCTCGCCGGTTGCGACATCGCGATCTTCCAGCTCGAGACCAATCTCCCGGCGACCTTGCGCGCGATCGACAAGGCGCATGCGGCAGGCGTGAAGATCCTGCTCAACCCCGCGCCGGTTCAGGCCCTGCCCGAAAGCGTGTTCGCCAAGCTCGCCTACATCACGCCCAACGAGACCGAGGCGGCGGCGCTCACGGGCATCGCGACGGACACCGATGCCGGCATCCGACGCGCGGCCGATTCGCTGCTGGGCAAAGGCTGCGGCACCGTGATCGTGACCCTCGGTGCGAAGGGCGTGTTCGTGAAATCGCGCGACATCGAGAGCGCCGTGCCCGCGGCGCCCGGCATCACGCCGATCGACACGACCGGCGCCGGCGATGCTTTCGCCGGCTGCTTCGCCTGCGCGATCGCCGAGGGCCGACCGCTGATGGAGGCGCTGCGCTTCGCCAATGCCGGCGCCGGATTGTCGACGACCCGCATCGGCACCGCCCCCGCGATGGCCCAGCGCGCCGAGATCGACGCGAAGCTGTCACGCTGGCGGTGACGAATCAGTACATGTGCTGGCCGCCGTTGATCGAGAGGGTCGAGCCGGTGATGAAAGCGCCGTCGTCGGCGACGAGGAAGACCACGCCGCGCGCGATTTCCTCGGCGTGGCCGAGACGACCGACGGGAATGCGCGCGATGATCTTCTTGAGCACGTCGGCCGGCACGGCCTGCACCATCTCGGTGTCGATATAGCCGGGCGCGATGGCGTTGACGGTGATGCCCTTGGACGCGCCCTCCTGGGCGAGCGCCTTGGTGAAGCCATGGATGCCGGATTTGGCGGCGGCGTAGTTGACCTGGCCGTACTGGCCCATCTGCCCGTTGACCGAGCCGATATTGACGATGCGCCCGAAGCCCTTCTCGAGCATCGCATCCCAGACGCATTTGCTCAGGTTGTAGCAAGAGCCGAGATTGGTATCGATCACCGCGTCCCACATGTCGCGCGACAGCCGCTTCATCGTCGCGTCGCGCGTGATGCCGGCATTGTTGACCAGGATCTCGACCGGGCCGATCTCGGCGGCGATCTTGGCCACCGCCGCGTGGCAGGCCGCGAAATCGCCGACATCGAAGCGATAAGCCGGGATCCCGGTCTCCTCGGTGAATTTCTGCGCGACCGCGTCGTTGCCGGCATAGCCGGCCACCACGTGATGTCCCGCATGCTTCAAGCCTTCGCTGATCGCACGCCCGATGCCGCGCGTCCCGCCCGTCACGAGTGCAACACGTCCTGCCATTTCCCTCTCCCTAGCTGTCGTTTCTCGATCGCTTCAGCGCTCGACGCACATCGCGATGCCCATGCCGCCGCCGATGCACAGCGTGACCAGACCCTTCTTGGCGTTGCGCCTGGCCATCTCGAACAGCAGCGTGTTGAGCACCCGCGCGCCCGACGCGCCGACGGGATGGCCGATGGCGATCGCGCCGCCATTGACGTTCACCTTCGAGACGTCCCAGCCCATGTCCTTGTTGACGGCGCAAGCCTGCGCGGCGAAGGCCTCGTTGGCTTCGATGAGGTCGAGATCCTCGGCCTTCCAGCCCGCCTTCTTGAGCGCGAGGCGCGACGCCGGGATGGGGCCTGAGCCCATGATCGCCGGATCGACTCCGGCCGTCGCCCAGGCGACGATGCGCGCCAGCGGCGCGATGCCGCGCTTGGTCGCCTCGGCCGCGCTCATCAGCACCACGGCCGCCGCGCCGTCATTGATGCCCGACGCATTGCCCGCGGTCACCGTGCCGTTCTTGTCGAAAGCGGCGCGCAGTTTG
>JANNTF010001120.1:0-7920 GCA_031403455.1 Alphaproteobacteria bacterium
CTTGTAGGTCGGGTAGATGCGCACCTCGACCGGCAGCATCAGCGTGATGAAGATCGTCCAGAACGCCGCTTTGCGCAGCGGAAAGCGGAAATAGACGACCGCGTAGGCCGAGAGGATCGAGATCGCGATCTTGCCGAATGCGATGACCATCGCCATGACCAGGCTGTTGACGAGCATCGTGACGACCGGCGTGCGCGTCGTCGAACCGGGTCCGATGAAGATCGTGCGGTAATAGTTCTCGACGAAGAGCGCGCCCGGCAAGATCGGCATCTGACCGTTGGAGATGACCGTCGGCTCGTGCGTCGAGGCGACGAAGGTCAGATAGACCGGGAAGGCGACGATCGCGATGCCGATCCACAGCACCGCGTGCGGGATCAGCGAGCCGAAGACGCCGGGACGCTCGATCATCAGTAATGGACCTTGCGCTCGACGTAGCGGAACTGGAACGCGGTCAGCGCGATCACGATGACCATCAGGATCACCGACTGCGCGGCCGAGCCGCCGAGATCGCCGCCGGAGCGGCCGTCGGAGAACACCTTGTAGACCAGCGTCTCGGTCGCTTTCGACGGGCCGCCGCCCGTGACGACGTCGATGATCGGCAGCGTATCGAAGAACACGTAGACGATGTTGACGACCAGCAGGAAGAAGGCGGTCGGCGACAGCAGCGGGAAGATGATCGTCCAGAAGCGCCAGGTCGGCCCCGCGCCGTCGATCGCCGCCGCCTCGATCACGCTCCTGGGGATCGATTGCAGCCCGGCGAGGAAGAACAGAAAATTATAGGAGATCTGCTTCCAGGTCGCGGCGAGCACCACGAGGATCATCGCATGGGTGCCGTTGAGCAGCGGATTCCAGTCGATGCCCACGGCCTTGATGCCGCGCGCGACCATGCCGAGCGAGCCGTGGAACATGAACAACCACAGCACGCCGGCGACGGCGGGCGCGACGGCGTAGGGCCAGATCAGGAAAGTCTTGTAGGCATTGGCGCCGCGGATCTGCTTGTCGGCCATGACCGCGAAGAGCAGCGCGCAGGATAGCGAGAGGACCGTCACGGCGATCGAGAACACCGCCGTGGTGCCCATCGCCTTGTAGTATTCCGGCTGCTTGAGCAACTCGCGGTAGTTCTCGAACCACACGAATTCGGTGCTCAGCCCGAACGCGTCCTGCAGCAGGAGCGACTGCCACACCGCCTGCGAGGCGGGCCAATAGAAGAACACCAGGGTGATCGCAATCTGCGGCGCCAGCAGCAGATAGGGCAGCCACTTGTCCTTGAAGATCGCGCGCTTTTCCATGACGTCTTCCCCGGCCCTAGCCCTCCTCCGCCGCGAAGCGGAGGAGGGCCGGGCGGGAACGCTCGCGCCGAGCCGTCAGCGCGAGACCGTGCGCTCGAACTGGCGCAGAGTCTGATTGCCCCGCGCCACCGCGGCATCGAGCGCGGCTTGCGCCGACTTGCTGCCGTTGAGCGCAGCCTCGATCTCCTCGGCCCAGATGTCGCGGATCTGGGGGAGATTGCCGAAGCGTATGCCGGCCGAGTTCTCGGTCGGCGGCTTGTTGTTGAGCTGCTGCAGCGGCGTCTCGCGGCCGGGATTCTTCTCGTAGAAACCCGATGCCTTGGTCGCCGCATAGGCGGCGTTGGTGATCGGGAGATAGCCCGAAACCTCGTGCAGCCAGCGCTGGCGATCGGTCTCCGAGAGGAAGGTGAAGAACTTGGCGATTCCCTTGTACTCCTCGGCCTTCTTGCCGCCCATCACCCACAGCGAGGCCCCGCCGATGATCGAGTTCTGCGGCGCGCCCGCGGCGTCCGGGTAGTACGGCATCGTCGCGGTGCCGAACTCGAACTTCGCGTTGGCCTTCACGTTGCCGTAGAAGGCCGACGAGGTGAGCATGATCGGGCACTCGCCCGAGGTGAAGCGCCCTTCGCCCGTGTTGGTGCGACCGCCATAGTCGAAGGTCTTGTCCTTCTGCAGGTCGACGAGATTCTGGAGGTGCTTGACGAGCAGCGGCGAATTGAACTTGAACTCGGTGTCGAAGCCGTCCATGCCGTTGGCCTTGGTGCCGAGCGGCAGGTTGTGCCAGGCGGTAAACTGCTCGATCATCAGCCAGGTGATCCAGGCCGTCGACATGCCGCAGGTCGCGTTGCCGGCCGCCTTCAGCTTCTTCGCCGCCTCGAAGGTCTCGGGCCAGGTCTTCGGCGGCTTCTCGGGATCGAGGCCCGCCTTCTTGAAGGCGTCCTTGTTGTACCACATGATCGCCGAGGAGCTGTTGAACGGGAACGAGAGCATCTCGCCCTTGGCGGTCGAGTAGTAGCCGGCGATCGCGGGCAGGTAGCTCTTCGGATCGAAACTCTCGCCGGCCTCCTTCATCAGCTCCTGCACCGGCTTGATGGCGCCCTTGGCGGCCATCATCGTCGCGGTGCCGACCTCGAAGACCTGCATGATGTGCGGCGCGTTGCCGGCGCGGAACGCGGCGATGCCGGCGTTCATCGTGTCGGGATAGCTGCCCTTGTAGCTCACGACGACCTTGTAGTCCTTCTGCGCGTCGTTGAAATCCTTGGCGAGCTTCTCGACCACGTCGTTGTTGGCGCCGGTCATCGCGTGCCACCACTGGATCTCGATCTGCGCCTGCGCCTGCGCGGCGCCGAGCGCGATGGCGGCGGCAGTGGTGGCGAACAAAATGTTACGTCTGAACATGTCGATCCTCCCGAGAGTGAAACTCGTCGTTTCTTGTCGTGCGCGGCTACGCCGCCGCGGCTGATGCGTGAAGTTTTCGTGACAGGGCGGCGACGCTAACACGCACCTCGGCACGTTCCAACGGCTCAGCGCCGCTCAGTGCTTGGTCAGGATGCGCGCGACCGCATCGCGCCAGCCGGCGTAGCGCGCGTCGCGCGCCGGTCCGATGGCCGCCGGCTCGAAGCGGCGCTCGCGCTGCCAGCGCGTGGCGATGTCGTCGGTCGAGGTGAAAACCCCCGTGGTCAGACCGGCGAGATACGCCGCGCCGAGCGCGGTCGTCTCGGTGACCACCGGCCGCTCGACCGGCAGATCGAGTTGATCGGCGAGGAATTGCGCGAACCAATCGTTGACCGCCATGCCGCCATCGACGCGGATCGAGTAGAACTCGGCGATGCCGTCGGCGCGCATCGCGCTCATCAGGTCCTGGGTCTGGTAGACGCAGGCCTCGAGCGCCGCGCGCGCGATATGCGCGATCCCGGAATCGCGCGTGAGGCCGAGGATCGCGCCGCGCGCATCGGGATCCCACCACGGCGCGCCCAGGCCGACGAAGGCCGGCACCATGTAGACGCCGTCATTGCCTTGGAGGGACTGCGCCAAGCCTTGCGTGTCGGGCGCGGCCTTGATGATCTTGAGCGCGTCGCGCAGCCATTGGATGGCGGCGCCGGAGACGAAGATGCTGCCTTCGAGCGCATAGGTCGGCTTGCCGTCGAGACGATAGGCGAGCGTCGTGATCAACCTGTTGTTCGACTGCAGCTGCATGTCGCCGGTGTTCATCAGCACGAAGCAGCCGGTGCCGTAGGTGCTCTTGATCATGCCCGGCCGGAAACAGGCCTGACCGATGGCGGCCGCATGCTGGTCGCCGGCGATGCCGGTGATCGCCACCGATCGCCCGAGCAGATCGGGGATCGTCGCGCCGAAATGCGCGGCGCAGTCGCGCACGTCCGGCAGGATCGCCCGCGGGATCTTGAACGCGCGCAGCAGCTCGTCGTCCCAAGCTTGCGTCGTGATGTTGAACAGCATCGTGCGCGACGCGTTGGTCGCATCGGTCGCATGCACGGCGCCGCCGGTGAGCCGCCAGAGCAGGAAGCAATCGATCGTGCCAAAGGCGAGCTTGCCGGATTCGGCGGCGGCACGCGCGCCGGCGACGTTGTCGAGCAGCCAGGCGATCTTCGAGCCGGAGAAATACGCGTCGAACAGCAAGCCGGTGCGCTTGCCCAGCTCCGCATCGCCGATTTCGTTCTTCATCCTCTGGCACCACGCCGCGGTGCGGCGATCCTGCCAGACGATCGCGTTGTGGATCGGGATACCGGTCTCGCGATCCCACAGAATCGTCGTCTCGCGCTGATTGGTGATGCCGATGCCGGCGATGTCTGCGGGCTGCGCCTTGGCGAAGGACACCGCGCGTTTCATCGTCGACACGGTCGCGCGCCAGATCTCCTCCGGATCGTGTTCGACCCAGCCGGGCTTGGGGTAGATCTGCCGGAGCTCTTCCTGCGCGGCCGCGCGCACGCGACCGTCGGCGCCGAACAGGATCGACCGGGTCGATGTCGTCCCCTGATCGATGGCGAGAAGCAGTTCCGCGGACATGCGCGTTGCCTATCGCTCGTCCGCGGCCCTGTGCTCAGCTCGCGATCGCGTCCAGGTAATCCTGGTTGACCTGGGCGTAGTTCGCGCCCCACCACTCACCGCCCACGACAAGCTGGACCTTGGCGTTGTCCGGATCGGTGGGATTGAAGCGCCGGAACTCCTGCGGCACCAGGGCGGCGGCACGCGGATTGGTCGGGCCATTGCCGAGAAACTTCAGAAGTTCGACCTGCGGCTCCGCCAACGCGCACATCGACGCCAGCATCTGCTGCGCGAGCTTGCCCGAGGGATTGCCCTTCGGAATGACGAAAATGCCCGGCTGCAGTACGCCCTGGTTCCAGATGAAGCGCAGCTTGCTGTTGGGTTCCTCGCTCAGGATCTTCGCGCGGGTGTGCCAGATCATGCCCATCGACGCTTCGCCGGTCCGCATGAGCTGCTCCGACTCGGACCCCGAATTCCAATAGACGCTGTCCTTGCGCATGCGCTTGGCGATGTCGAGCCCGCGCTTGGCGTCGAGCGGATAGATCTTGTCCATCGCCACGCCCTCGCCCATGAGCAGCGTATCGAGCGTCACGGCAGCGTCACGGCGCAGCATCCGCTTGCCGGGATATTTCTGGAAGTTCAGGAAATCCGCCCAGCCTTTCGGCGGATCTCCGCCGAACTTGGAATGGTCGTAGATCAGCACCGTGCTGAACGAGTAAGGCGCGGCGCCATAGGGATAGGCGAAGCCGACCGGCGGCAGGTCGTCCTTCTTCACGATCGAATAATCGACCGGCTCCAGCAATCCTTGCGTCCCGAGCAGGATGGAAGACCCGGCCGAGGAATCGCAGAGATCCCAATTCACCTTCTTCGATTCGACCATCGCGCGGATCTTGCCCGCCGAGGGGCCGGAGGAATCCATCACCGTCTTGATGCCGGGGTTGCGCGCTTCGAACGGCTTGCCGTAGTGGTTCCCGAAGCCGTCATTGGCGATGCCGCCCCAGTTCACGAGCACGATCTCCTTGGCGCCCTGCGCGCTGGCACGCGTGCCCGCGACCGCCGTCATGCCGAGCACACCCGCCAGCGTCAGAAATTTCCGGCGATCGATCTCGCCGCGCGCCAGCCTCTCCTGCAGCAGCGCCGCGCAATCCTCTTGGAAGCTCTGAACCCGAGTCATGAAACCCTCCCGAAGCCGAGGCACGCGACCGAACGCCGCGCTCGCCTGAACCGGGTGGGATTCTGCAATAATCCGGGGATGGGTCAAATCGGGACCGCAACGCGTTCGGGGGCAGACGATGGCATCGGGGTCGATCTTCGCGGCTGAGTTCAAAGAGCAGCCCTATTGGTGGGATGCCGCCGCGCCGCCGCCGGTCACCGCGCCTGATCTGCCCGACAGCGTGGACGTCGCGATCGTGGGCGGCGGCTATTGCGGCTTGAACGCGGCGCTCGAACTCGCACGCCGCGGCGCCACCGTCGCGGTGCTGGAGGCCGAGCGGATCGGGTACGGCGCGAGTTCGCGCAACGGCGGCATGGTCTCCGGCGGCATCAAGCTCGCCTCGATGAATCTGAGCGCGCGTCTCGGCCAGGCGCGTGCCGACGCGCTGGTCGGCGAAGCGATGAGCTCGCTGCCTTTCGTCGAGGATCTCATCGCGCGCGAGGCGATCGATGCGGAGTACAAGCGCAGCGGGCGCTTCCTGGGCGCGTGGAGCGACGCCCATTTCCACCATCTCGAGCAGCAGATCCCGCTCTACGCGCGCCTGACCGGCATGCGCGCCGAGGCGCTGCCGCCGTCGCGCCAGCGCGAGGAGATCGGCTCCGACTATTATCGCGGCGGCCTGGTCGCCGATGCGTTCGGCTCGCTCCATCCGGCCAAGTACCACCAGGGCCTGGCGGCGGTGACGCGCAAGGCCGGCGCTGCGATCATCGACGGCACGCCCGTGACCGCGCTGGCGCAGGAGAGCGGCGGGTTTCGCGTCGTGACGGCGCGGGGCGCGCTCAAGGCCAAGCACGTCTTCGTCGCCACCAACGGCTATACCGGCGCGGTCACGCCGTGGCTGCGCCGGCGGGTGATTCCCGTCGGCAGCTACATCATCGCGACGGCGCCGATCGACCCCGCGTTGCTGAAGCGCCTCGTCCCCCATGGGCGCATGATTTCCGATACCAAGCGCGTGATGGCCTATTACCGGCTGTCGCCGGACGGGACCCGCGTGATCTTCGGCGGCCGCGCCAGCTTCCGGCAGGTGAGCGCATCGACCGCAGCGCCGGTGCTCCATGCGCGGATGTGCGAGATCTGGCCCGACCTCGCGGGCACGCAGATCACGCATGCATGGAGCGGCAACGTCGCCTTCACCTTCGATTTCTTGCCGCATATGGGAACCCACGAGGGCGTGCATTACGCCCTGGGTTGTCAGGGCAGCGGCGTCGCGATGATGAGTTACCTCGGCCACCAGATGGCGCTGAAGCTGGCCGGCGGCGCCAACCGGCCCAGCGCGTTCGACGGCCTGCCCTTCCCGACCAAGCCGCTCTATGCCGGCGAACCCTGGTTTCTCCCGGTCGTTGGCTGGACGTACCGCATGCGCGATTGGCTGGATCGGCGAGCGGCCTGAGCCGACAGGGTCCCATGCGCAAAGCGTGCGAATGTGACAAGACCTTAAAATATCGATTGACGGCGTCCAAACCGGCAACCATGTTCGGCTTACAATCGCTGTCCTGGCCCTGACTTCGCCGGACTCGCGTCCTTCGGGGCGCCTGCCTCCCTCAAGTCAAAACCCAAGATTCGATTGCTGCCGGTACGCGATTGGCGCGTCCGGCGTCGCGTGCAATTTCGCGCGCAGACACAAACGCAAGGAGGCCTCTATGGCCATGCTGACAGGCAAAGTGAAGTGGTTCGACGGGCGCAAAGGCTTCGGGTTCATTCAGCCGGACGCCGGCGGCAAGGATGTGTTCGTGCACATCTCGGCAGTCGAGAAGTCGGGGCTGGATGGATTGGCTGAAGGCCAGAAAATCAGTTACGAGGTCGCTGAGCAGCGGGGCAAGCTCGCAGCGGTGAACCTCAAGGCCTAAGTCGACCCTTCGGGACGACAAGACGGCGGGTGCGGGGTTTCCCTCACCCGCCGTATTTTTTTGTGCGCCCGGGGCCGCTTGACGCAGCGCCCCCGGGCGAACGCAGTCAGCCCGCCATCCGCAGCGCGATGATCTTCTTCGCGGCCGGCCGCTCGAAGCAGCGCGTGAGCCAGGCGCTGGTGTTCTTCCAAGCCGAGAAATCGGCCTTGTTGAGATAGATCCCGAGCACGATCGCCGCGACATTGATGTCGGCGACCGAGAACTCCTTGCCCAGCAGATAGGGCTGGGTGGCGAGATGCTGGTCGAGCACGCCGAGCGGCTTGGAGAGCTTCTCCCACGCCGCGGCCGCCGCTTTCGGGTCACGCTTTTCCACCGGCAGGAAAATCGTGTGCGTCGCATAAGCGCCGTTATGCGGCTCGAATTCGGTCGCGGCCCACAGCGTCCACTGGAACAGCTTGGCCTCGCCCTTGGCGTCGGAAGGATACAGCCCCTTCGCCTTGTTCTTGGCGATATAGAGATTCATCGCCAGCGACTCGAACATCGTGAAGCCGTCGTCGTCCATCGCCGG
>JANNTF010001121.1:0-3646 GCA_031403455.1 Alphaproteobacteria bacterium
ACGGCGTGGCGCCGACGCGCTTTCACTCATCGCCGGGTGTCACACGCAGCTTCTGTCCGCGATGCGGTACGCCGCTCGCGTTCGAGGGCGCGCGCTGGCCGGGCGAGATCCATCTCTTCCTCGCCACTTTCGACGCGCCCGATGCGTTGGCGCCCAGCATGCACGTGAACACCAGCGAGCAGATCGCCTGGATCCATCTCGACGATGGCCTGCCGCGATTGCCGCGCATGGGCCAATCGGCATCGACGTGAAGCGATGATCGCGATCGATCCGGTGGCGCTGACCCAGGCGCTGATCAAGCGACCTTCCGTCACGCCCAAGGATGAGGGCGTGCTCGGCGTGCTCGAAGCCGCGCTGGCACCGCTCGGCTTTCGCTGCGAGCGGATGATCTTCTCCGAGGCCGGAACGCCCGACATCGACAATCTCTATGCACGGCTCGGAACCACGGGACCGCATTTCTGCTTCGCCGGGCATAGCGACGTCGTGCCGGTGGGCGATCTCAACGGCTGGTCGATCGCACCCTTCGCCGGCGAGATCCACAATGGCACGCTCTATGGCCGCGGCGCCGCCGACATGAAAGGCGCCATCGCCGCGTTCATCGCCGCGGCGCAACGCTTTCTCGCCGCACGCCCAGCGCGGTTCGACGGCTCGATCAGCCTGCTGATCACCGGCGACGAAGAGGGGCCGTCGATCAACGGCACGCGCAAGATGCTGCAGACGCTGGCGGCGCGCGATGAGCGGTTCGACGCCTGCGTCGTCGGCGAGCCGACCAGCGAGGCGGCGCTCGGCGACATGGCCAAGATCGGACGCCGTGGCAGCATCAACGTGACCGTCACCGTGCACGGAACCCAGGGCCATGTCGGCTATCCCCATCTGGCCGACAATCCAATCCACACGCTGGTCAGGATGCTCGCTACCCTGACCGCGGCGCCGATCGACGGCGGCAACGAAGCCTTCCAGGCGTCGAGCCTGCAGCTCACCACGATCGATGTCGGCAATGTCACCACCAACGTGATTCCGGCGCGCGCGACGGCACGCTTCAACATCCGTTTCAACGACATGCACAGCTCGACGACCCTCGAGGCCTGGATCCGCAAGACGCTGGACCAGATCGGCGGCAGCTACACGCTGGCCATCGAGGTGTCGGGCGAGTCGTTCCTGACGCCGCAAGGCAGGCTGAGCGACATCGTGGTCGCCGCGATCGAAGACGTCACCGGTCGTCGCCCGGTGCTGAGCACGACCGGCGGCACGTCGGACGCACGCTTCATCACCGCCCATGCGCCGGTGATCGATTTCGGACTCGTCGGCCGCACGATGCACAAGATCGACGAACGCGCGCCGGTCGCCGACATCATCGCCTTGTCGGAGATCTACGAAGCCATGCTCACGCGCTTCTTCGCGCGCGCCGCATGATCACGGCGCGCGAAATCATCACCAGCCTGTTCGGCGCCTGGCGACTGGCGCAGTTCCAGGCTGACGGCTTGCGCTACCTCGATGCCAGCCGCGACGGTGCACGGCGCTCCTTCTGGGCCGCGGTCATCGCCTTGCCGGCCGCCATCCCTCTCATCCTGCTCCGTCTCTCGATGTTCCCGCCACGCGACGACGATCTGCGCGTCGCCTGCATCGAGCTGGTCGGCTACGTCATCGGCTGGGTCGCCTTCCCGGTCGTGGCGCAGATCGCCGCGCGAATCGCGGAGCGCGAGCAACATTTCGCGCGGGTGGTCTGCGCCTATAACTGGACGAGTCTGCTGCAGATCGGCGTCCTGCTGCTCAGCACGCCGATCAGCGCCGCAGGCATCCTGCCGCCCGCGGTCGAGATCCTGTTCGAGCTGGGCGTGCGCGCGGCCTTGATCGCCTATCTCGCTTTCACGATCCGCGTCGCCCTCGACGTGCCGTGGCCGGCGGCGATCGGGTTGGCGCTCGTCGAATTCTTCCTCGGCATCTCCGTGTTTCGCACGGTCATCACGCTCGAGGATGCCTGGCCCATGCTGCCCGGCGCCGTGTGAGCGGCGCTCAATACTCGACGGATACGAGGTAGAGCCCGCCCGGCGGCGCCGTCGGACCGGCGGCGCGACGATCGCGCTTGGCCAGCGCCGTCTCGACGTCGCGACGGCTCCATTTCCCCTCGCCGACCAGCCCGAGCGTTCCCGTGAAATTGCGCACCTGGTGGTGCAGGAAGGAGCGCGCGACGGCATCGATGTGGATCTCGTCGTCCACGCGCCGCACGGTGAGGCGATCGAGCGTCTTCATCGGGCTCTTGGCCTGACATTCCGACGACCGGAACGACGTGAAATCGTGGTGGCCCACCAGCGCCTGGGCGGCGTGATGCATCGCATCGACGTCGAGCGGCTTGTCGATGTGCCAGACCCGGCCCGCATCGAAAGCCGACGGCGCGCGGCGGTTGAGGATGCGGAAGAGATAGCTGCGCCGCAGCGCCGAGACCCGCGCGTTGAACGCGTCCGGGACGGCGGCGGCATCGACCGCGACGACCGGATCGGGACGCAGATGATAATTGACCGCATCGCAGATCTTGCGCGCATCCCATTCGCGCGCGAGGTCGAAATGGACGACCTGGCCGAGCGCATGCACACCGGTATCGGTGCGACCTGCGGCGGTCGTCACCGGCGCCTCGCCCGTGAATTTCGCCAACGCGGCCTCCAGCGCCGCCTGGACCGAAGGACCCGAGTTTTGCCGCTGCCACCCGACGAAGGGCCCGCCGTCATACTCGAGAGTCAGGCGATAGCGTGGCATCAGCCGAGCCGCGTCCCGGCCGGTACGGCACGACCACGCAGGAATGCGCCCGCCTCCATCGCACCGCGACCCGCGCGCTGGAGCATCAGCACGCGCAACGCGCCGGTACCGCAGCCGATGGTGAGGCGATCATCGAGGATCGTCCCGGGCGCACCCTCGGCGGCGACGATCCCTGCGCTCAGGATCTTGATGCGCTCGCCAGTCAATTCGAAGAATGCGCCAGGCCACGGGTTGAAGGCGCGCACCGCGCGCGCGAGCTCGGTTGCCGGCTTCGACCAGTCCAACCGCGCCTCGCCCTTGGTGAGCTTCCCCGCATAGGTCACGCCATCCACCGGCTGCGGCGTCTCGACCAGCGCAAAGCGCGCGAGCTGATCGAGCGCGGCGCAGATCAGCCGCGCGCCGCGTGCAGCGAGCGCATCATGGAGCTCGCCGGCATTGATCGTTTCGTCCAGCGTCAGACTCTCGCGCAGGAGCATGGGACCCGTATCGAGCCCTTCATCCATGCGCATGATCGTGACGCCGGTCTCGCGGTCTCCGGCCAGGATGGCGCGTTGGATCGGGGCCGCGCCACGCCAGCGCGGCAGCAGCGAGGCGTGAATGTTGAGACAACCCAGCCGGGGCGCGGCAAGCACGGGCTTGGGCAGGATCAAACCATAGGCGGCGACGACCGCGACCTCGGCGTCGAGCGCGGCGAAGGCCGCATGTTCAGCAGGTTCCTTGAGACGCGCTGGACTGCGCACCGCGATACCGCGCACGACCGCGAGCTCATGCACGGCCGAGCGCATCTCCTTGTGACCGCGTCCGGCCGGTCGTGGCGGTTGCGTGTAGACGCAGGCGATCTCGTGGCCCGCGTCGATGAGCGCCTCGAGCGCGCGCGCGGCAAAAGGCGGCGTGC
>JANNTF010001122.1:0-11748 GCA_031403455.1 Alphaproteobacteria bacterium
ACCGGCGTCGATGGCGGGCAGGAGACGTTCAAGCGCATCCGCGATCCGCAGAGTCTGGTCACCGCGACCGTCGCCATCCCGTTCGAGAAGATGGGCGCGATCGCGGTCGATCTCGCCGACAAGATCGTCGTGCAGAAGCAACCCAAGGAGCGCTTCGTCGCCGGCGCCCGCATGCTGGTGCCGACGGTGCTGGTCGATCAGACGAATGTGCCCGCCGAGGGCGCTTGGCCGTGGTGAGAAGCGCCCCCCTCCCTAACCCTCCCCCGCAAGGGGGGAGGGAATCCCTTGCGGATGCGGGCTGTTCACACCCAGCACGATATGTCCCCTCCCCCCTTGCGGGGGAGGGTTAGGGAGGGGGGCACGCGAGGGTGTCTTCGCCACCCATCCTCGAGCTGCGCGACATCACTGTCGCCTATGGCGCGCTGAAGGCGATCGACGGCATCGCGCTGGCGCTGCGCGGCGGCGAGGTGCTCGGCGTCTGCGGCGACAATGGCGCGGGCAAATCGTCGCTGATGAAGGTGATCGCCGGCGCGCAGCCGCCGAGTGCCGGCGAGATGCTGATCGATGGCGCGCGTGTCGAACTCATGAGCCCGCGCGATGCGCTCGCGCGCGGCATCGCCGCGATCTATCAGGATCTCGCGCTGGCGCCGCGTCTGACGATCCAGGAGAACGTGTTCATGGGCGCCGAGCTGACGCGTGGCCGCTGGCTCCATCTGCTCGACCGCGCGACGATGCGCGCCCGCGCCGCCGAATATCTCGCCCGTCTCAAGATCGATATGCCCTCGACCGATACCGCCGTCGCGCGGCTTTCCGGCGGCCAGCGTCAGGCGGTCGCGATCGCGCGCGCGCTGCGCTGGAATGCGCGCCTCATCGTGATGGACGAGCCGACGGCCGCGCTCGGCGTGCGCGAGACCGAGCGCGTGCTCGCGCTGATTCGCAGCCTCGCGCAATCCGGTGTCGCCGTGATTCTCGTCTGCCACAACATGGACCACGTGCTCGCCGTCGCGACCGACGTGCTCGTGCTCAAGCAGGGCCGTCGCGTCGCGTCGCTTGGCGCGCGCGGCTTGAGCGCGCAGGCTCTCTCGCAGATGATTCTCACCGGCCAGGCGGTGGCGTGAGCGTCTACGCGGTGATCGCCGCGATCTGGGCGCTGGGTCATGCCGGGCTGATCCTCACCGGCACCACACCGATCCTTGATGGCCGGATCCCCGACAGCGACGGCTACATGTGGCTCGCGCGGGTCGAGCAGCTGCTGGCGACGGGTGCGTGGTTCGACGCCACGATGCCGCGCGCGAATGCGCCCCTTGGTGATGTCCTGAACTGGACCCGGCCGCTCGACGCGGCGATCGCGCTGCTCGCGGCGCCGCTGATGCTGGTGCTCGATCGCCGCGCCGCGATCTTCGTCGCCGGCGCCGCCGTGTCGCCGCTGTTCCAGCTCGCCACCGTGCTGACGCTCGCCTGGGCCGCGCGGCCGCTGCTCGCGCCGGCGACGCGTCCGCTCGTCGCGCTGGTGAGCCTCGCGCATATCGGGTTGTTCGGCTATTCGCTCGCCGGACGGCCCGATCATCACGCGCTCGTCGCCCTGGCGATCGCGGTGCTGATCGGCGGGACCTTGCGTCTGATCTGCGCGCCGGACCGCGGCGGTGGCGCAATCGCTTTTGGCATCGCCACCGCTTTTGGACTCTGGCTGACGCCCGAATTCCTGATGCCCCTGGTGATCGTGACCGCGATGAGCTTCGCCTTGTGGTGTCGCGACTCCCGCGTCCTGCGCGCCGATGCCGCGCGGCGCGCTGGGCTGATCGCGTTCGCCGCCACGACGCTCGCCGTGCTGCTCGAGCGCGGGCCGGCGGCGCTGGCGCGCGAGCCCGATCGCCTCTCGCTCGATCAGCTCGCTCTCGTCGCGGCGCTCGCCCTGCTGTGGTCGGTCGCAGCGCTGGTCAATCCGGCGAGCCCGGCGCGGCGCCTGAGTCTGCTCGGCGCGACGGGCCTGCTGCTCTGGCTGGCGCTGGCTTGGGCGATGCCCGGGATCTGGCGCGGGCCGATGGCGGGAATCGATCCGGAGGTGTTGCGGCTGTTCCTCGCCGATACGACGGAGATGCGCTCGCTGCTGACGCTCGACATCGATTCGCTGGTCGATCAGCTCCGCCTGAACGCGCTCGGCCTCGTGGCCACGATCGCGGCCGCGGGCTGGTGGTGGCGGCACCGGGCGACGGCGGCCGGCGCGGCCTGGGCGATCATCGCGGCGCTCAGCGCGGGCTATGTGCTGGCGAGTTCGATCCATGTCCGGTTCGCCATGTTCGGCGGCCTCGCCGCGTCGGTGGCGATCGCCGAATTGCTGCGCCGATTGCGCGAGCGCTTTGCCGAGGGGATCGGCGCGATCTTCCTGCGTACCCTGGCGATGGCGCTGGTCATCGTCGGCCCGACGGCGCTGGCGGTCATGGTCAAGCAGCTGGGCGGCGGCGGTGCGGTCGATCGCGCGATGGCGGCGCTCGACAGCGATTGCGATCTTCGTGCCGCCCTGCCCGCGCTCAACGATCCGGCTGGCCTGGGCGCACGACCGCGAATCGTGATCGCGCATCTCAATTTCGGCTCCGAACTGATCTGGCGCACGCGTCACGGCGTGCTTGGCACGCCATTCCATCGCAACCAGGCGGGGATCCTCGACGGTCATGGCTTCTTCGATGCGACCGAGGATGCGACGTCGCGCGCGATCGCGACGCGGCGTGGCGCCGAGCTCGTGCTGCTCTGCCCGCTGCTCGTGCATGAGACCCGGCAGGGCGCGTTGGCGCGCCGGATCGCCGCGGGCCAAGGTCCCGTCTGGCTTCAGGAGATTCCACTCGCGAACACCAAGCTGAGGCTCTATCGCATCATCCCTGCGGCGGTTTCGCAAAACGACATCGCGCGCTTTGCCAACCCGCGGCCGATGTCCTACACGTTCGGGCCAATCGAGCAGAAGAGAAACGACGATGGCGCGCTACAACGTCAAAGAAACCGAAGCGAAATGGCAGTCCACCTGGGACAAGGCGGATTGCTTCGCGACCAGCGACAGCGGCGGCATCAAGCCCAAATACTACGTGCTCGAGATGTTCCCCTATCCGTCGGGGCGCATCCACATGGGCCATGTGCGCAACTACACGCTGGGCGACGTGGTCGCGCGCTACAAGCGCGCCAAGGGTTTCGACGTGATGCATCCCATGGGCTGGGACGCGTTCGGCCTGCCGGCGGAGAACGCCGCGCGGCAGAACAAGATCCTTCCCGCCAAATGGACTTACGACAACATCGCGACCATGCGCGGCGAGCTCAAGCGCATGGGACTCAGCCTGGATTGGAAGCGCGAGATCGCGACCTGTCATCCCGGCTATTACCAGCACCAGCAGAAGCTGTTCTTGGATTTCATGAAAGCTGGGCTGGTCCATCGCCGCGAAGCCTTCGTCAATTGGGATCCGGTCGACGAGACCGTGCTCGCCAATGAACAGGTGATCGACGGCAAGGGCTGGCGCTCGGGCGCGCCGGTCGAAAAGCGCAAGCTCGCGCAATGGTTCCTGAAGATCACCGACTCGGCGGAAGACTTGCTGCAAGCCTTGAGCAAGCTCGGCCGCTGGCCCGAGAAGGTCCGGCTGATGCAGGAAAACTGGATCGGCAAGTCGCAGGGCGCGTATGTGAACTGGAAGATCGACGGCCGCGCGGCGCCGCTGGAGGTCTTCACCACGCGGCCGGACACGCTGTTCGGCGCGTCGTTCCTCGCGCTGTCGCCGCATCATCCGCTGACCGACGAACTCGTGGCTGGAAATCCCAAGATCGCGGCCTTCGTTGCGCAATGCGATCGCGCCGGCACCAGCGAAGCGGCGATCGAAGCGGCGGAGAAGATCGGCCTGGACACCGGCTTGCGCGCCGCACACCCGCTGATGCCGGGCAAGACGGTGCCGATCTGGGTCGCGAATTTCGTGCTGATGGATTACGGCACCGGCGCCATCTTCGGCTGTCCGGCGCATGATCAGCGCGACCTCGATTTCGTGCGCAAATACGGCTTGCCGGTGATCGAAGTCGTGAAGCCGCATGACCACGAGGCTGCGAGCTTCAAGGTCGGCGACACGGCCTATACCGGCGATGGCACGCTGATGAACTCGCAATTCCTGGACGGGCTCGACGTGCCCGCCGCCAAGGCGCGCGTGATCGCCAGGCTCGTCGAGACGCGCGTTGGCCGCGGCACCACGCAATTCCGTCTGCGCGACTGGCTGGTCAGCCGGCAGCGCTACTGGGGCTGCCCGATTCCGGTCATCCATTGCGTGAGCTGCGGCATCGTGCCGGTGCCCGAGGCCGAGTTGCCGGTGCGCCTGCCCGACGACGTGAGCTTCGACAAGCCGGGCAATCCGCTCGACCATCATCCCAGCTGGAAGCACGTGGCGTGCCCGAGCTGTGGCAAACCGGCGCGGCGCGAGACCGACACGTTCGACACCTTCGTCGATTCGTCCTGGTACTACGCGCGTTTCTGCAGCCCGCGCGCCGACGAACCGGTGACGCGCGCGGCGGTCGATCGCTGGCTGCCGGTCGATCAATATATCGGCGGCGTCGAGCACGCGATCCTGCATCTGCTCTATTCGCGCTTCTTCACCCGCGCGATGCGCGCGTCAGGCCATGTCGGACTCGACGAGCCCTTCGCCGGGCTGTTCACGCAAGGCATGGTGCTGCACGAATCCTACAAGGACGAGCAGGGCGAGTGGCTCTATCCCGAGGACGTGCGCAAGCACGCCGATGGCAGCGCCGTGCACGCCACGACCGGTCGGCCGGTCACGGTCGGCCGCAGCGAGATCATGTCGAAGTCGAAGAAGAACGTCGTGCCGCCGGCGGAGATCATCGAGAATTACGGCGCCGACACGGCGCGGCTGTTCATGCTCTCGGACTCGCCGCCGGAGCGCGATCTCGAATGGACGGAAGCCGGCGTCGAAGGCGCGTGGCGCTATGTGAACCGGCTGTACCGCCTGGTGAGCGAGCCGCCGGTTGCGCTGCCGCCGCCCGGTACGCCCAAGCCCGACGGCTTCTCCCCTGCCGCGGAGGCCGCCTGGCGCGCGACGCACAAGGCGATCGCCGCGGCGACCGAGTCGATCGAAGGCTTGCGCTTCAACGTCGCGGTGGCGCAGATCCGTACGCTGTCCAACGCGCTCGAGGCGCTCGACGGCAAGGGCGTGGGCGAGGCCTGGGTGCTGGGCGAGAGCCTGCGCGTGCTCATCCATCTGATCGCGCCGATGTGCCCGCATCTGGCCGAGGAGATGTGGGTCGTGCTCGGCGGGAATGATCTGCTCTGCGATCGCAGCTGGCCGATCGCCGATCCGGCGCTGCTGCTCGACGACACGATCAAGATCGCGGTGCAGGTCAACGGCAAGCTGCGCGCCACGATCGATCTGCCGCGCGATGCGGCCGAGCAGGTCGCGCGCGACATCGCGCTCGCGTCGCCCAACGTGGCGGCCGCGATGGCGGGCAAGGCGGCGCGCAAGGTGATCGTGGTCGCGAACCGCATCGTCAATATCGTGGTGTGATGAAGATCGAGACGCGCAGCATCGAGAAATTCCTGAAGGCGCCCGACACGGCGCTGCGCGCGATCCTGGTGTTCGGTCCGGATGACGGCCTGGTGCGCGAACGCGGCGCCCAGCTCGGGCGCCACGTGGTTGCCGATCCCAACGATCCGTTTCGCATCGTCGACCTCTCCGGCGATCAGATCGAGCGTGACCCGGCGCTGCTCGCGGACGAGGCGGCGGCGATATCCTTCGGCGGCGGCAAGCGCCTGGTGCGCGTGCGCGGCTGCGGCAATGCGGCGGCGCCGGCCTTCGCGAGCTTCCTCAAGAACCCGATCGGCGATTCGCTGGTCGTCGTCGAGGCCGGCGAGCTCGATGGCCGCTCGGCGCTCAAGAAGCTCTTCGAGAGCGCGGCCAATGCCGCCGCGCTCGCCTGCTATGGCGATGAGGGGCGCGATCTCGACGCGTTCATCCGCGCCACGCTGAAGGCCGACGGCGTGGGCGTCGCGGACGACGCAATTGCCTGGCTCGCGCAGCGTCTGGGCGGTGATCGCGCCATGACGCGCGGGGAGCTCGCCAAGCTCACGCTCTATGTCGGGCACGGCGCGCAGGTCAGCCTCGACGATGCGCGCGCCGTGGTCGGCGACACCGCCGAGATCGATGCCGAGGATGCGGCCTATGCCGCGGCGATCGGCGATGTCGAGACGCTGGCGCGCACCCTCGATCGGCTCGATGGCGAGGGTGCGAGTCCGGTCACGATCCTGCGCGCGGCGCAGCGCCTGTTCACGCGGCTGCACGCCTGCGCGAGCATGACGGGCGATGGTGGCGATGCCGGCGGCGCGATGGCGCGGCTGCGGCCACCGGTGTTCTGGAAGGATCAGGATCAGTTCAAGCGGGCGCTGCGCAGGCTCGACACGCGCGCCCTGTCCCGCGCGCTGGTGCTGCTGCTCGATGCCGAGATCGCGGCCAAGAGCGGCAGCCAGGCCGCCGGGGGCCTCGCGGCGGAGCGCGCGCTCTACACGCTCGCCGGCGCGCCCGCCGCGCGCAGCCGCGCCGGATTGCGCGCGTCGTGAACCCGCGTGCGCCCAAGCTCGGCGCCGAGGACGCCGAGCGCGTCTTCACCGAAGCAATGATGTATTTCGAGCGCGGCGCCTTCGACGAGGCGGCGCAGCTGTGCCGGCAATTGCAGACGAGCTTTCCGAGGAATGCGTCGGTGCTGCAGCTGTTCGGCCTGGTGCAGCTCAAGCGCGGGCTCGCCGACGACGCGCGCGCGAAGCTCGATCGCGCGGTCGAGCTGGCGCCCGAGGATCCGGAGCTGATGGCCAATTACGGCGCCGTGCTCGCCGATACCGGCAGGCCGGGCCTCGCCGCGGAGATGTTCCAGCGCGCGCGGGCGCTGGCGCCGCGTGAACCGCGCATCGTCGCCAATCTGCTGATCGCCTTGCGCAACGCCGGCAAGCTCGACGAGGCCGCGACCACCGCCGCGGAAGCGACGGGGCTGTTTCCGCGCGACGCGGCGCTGCTCAACCAGCATGCGGAGATCGAGGAGATCCGCGGGCGAACCGATCTCGTGCTGATCGCCGCGCGCCGGCTGGCGGCGCTTGCGCCCCATGATGTGCGTGCCCAGGCGCGACTCGGCTGGATCGCCTTGCGTGCCGGCGCGCTCGAGCTCGCATTGGCCGCCTTCGCGCGCTGGGTGGAGATCGCGCCCGGCGACGCCAAGGCGAGCGACGCGCTCGGCCTCGCGCTGCAGGCGAGCGGCCGGTTCGAGGAAGCGATCGCGGCGCATTTCCGCGCCCTCGAACAGGCGCCGCGCGACGGCGGCGTATTGTGCAATCTCGGCTCGGCCCTCGTCCTCGCCGGCAAGCACGCGGAAGCCGAGGCGGTCTTGCGTCGCGCCGAGGCCAATCCCGAGACCGCGATCGACGCGCGCGTCAGCCTCGCGACGCTCGCGGCGCGTCGCAGCGGCGACGACGCGGCGGCGCTCGCTGCCTTCGAAGCGGTCCTGCGCGACGCGCCGCTGCATCGCGGTGCGCGGCTCGGCGCGGCGCTCGCCTTGCTCGCGCGCGGCGATCTGCCACGCGGCTTCGAGATGCTGGAGGCGCGCTTCGAGCCCGACGCGTTCGGCCGTCAGGCGGTCTTGCGCGAATTCAAGCAGCCGCGCTGGCGCGGCGAGAAGCTCGGCGGCGCCGCGCTCCTGCTGCAGCCGGAACAGGAGATCGGTGACACGATCCAGTTCCTCCGCTTCGCGTCGCTGCTCGCCGAGCGCGGCGAGAAGATCGTGCTCGGCGTCCAGGCCGAGCTCACGCGCGTGGCGTCCTGGCTGCATGGCGCGGGGATTACGATCGTGCCGCCGAGTGTGGCGGTGCCGGACTTCGCCGCCCGCGCGCCGCTCATGAGCCTGCCGGCTGTGCTGCATACGCGCCTCGACGAGCTACGGGCGATGGTGCCCTATCTCACCGTGCCGCCGGAGATTGCCGCGCAATCGCGTGCGCGCATGGATGCGGGCTCGGCGCTGCGTGTCGGCCTGGTGTGGAGCGCCGACCAGCCCGGTCGCGCGGGCAGCCGTCGCGCGCTCGACTTCGCCGACCTCGCGCCCGTGCTGGCCGTACCCGGCGTCTTTTTCGTCTTGCTCCAGCCGCCGCCGGCAGCGGTCGCGCAGGACAATGTCCTCGACCTCTCGCCGGCGCTGCTGGATCTCGCCGATACCGCCGCGGCGATCGCCGCGCTCGATCTGCTCATCGCGGTCGAGTCGACCGCCCTGCATCTCGCCGGCGCGATGGGGCATCTCGCATGGGGCGTGCTCGCGCCGGACGCCGATTGGCGCTGGATGGCGCCGCGTGTCGACACGGCTTGGTATCCGAGCCTCCAGCTTTTTCGCGCGCCACGCGACGGCGCCACGGCAGCGTCGATCCCACGGATCGCCGAACTCCTGCACCGGCTGGTGCCCGCGGCGGAGATCGGCACGGCGAGCGACGCGTGAGGACGCCGGCGCCGCCTGCTGCCGATCGGGTCCGGGTACTTCTGACGAATGCGCTTCGCGAACGCGCTGGCGGCAAGCTGAATGCGGCGGCCCGGCTGATTGCCGATGCCCTCGCGCTGCAACCCGAGAACGCCGAAGCGCTGCATCTCGCGGGTGTGGTGGCGCATCAGCGAGGCCACAGCGCGCGTGGCTTGGGCATGGTCGAGCGCGCGCTGGCGCTGCGCCCGGATCGGATCAGTTTCCATCGCAGCCGGGGAATCATCGCGGCGGCCCTCGGTCAGCATGACCTGGCCATCGCCGCCCTCACCCGCGTTTGGGAGAGTTCGCGTGCGGATGTGGCGCTGGCGCGCGACCTCGCCGCTCTCCTCGTCGCCGCCGGACGCCGGTTCGACGCCGCCGATGTGCTGGTCGGGGCAAGTGCAGCGACCGATGATGCGGATGCGTGGTTCGAAGCCGGCGTGATGCTCCAGAGCGTCGAGCGGCACGACGCGGCCATCGATGCCTTTCGTCATTCGATCGCGCGCAATCCCGCACATGCGCAGGCGCTGAACAATCTGGCGATGCTGCTGGCCGCGCGCGGCGCGCAGGACGAGGCGCATGCGGCATTCGACCGTGCGCTCGCGATCGCACTCACATCGGCGGATGGCGCCGTGCTGGCGACCAACTACGCCCATTTCCTGGTCAAGCACGCGGAGAAGCGGCAAGCGCGGAAATTCTATGAGACGGCGGTGCATCTCATGCCTGAGGAGCCCGCGTACCGGTTCAACCTCGCTTCATATCTCGATCTGTGGTGGCCCGGTGGTGAAGCGGCGACGGCGAGCTGGCACGGCGCGCGTGGAGTCGAGATCCGATCCGATGCGGCCGATCGGGCCGATGCCGCCGATCTGCCGAACAGATTGATGAGCCTGCTGCATGCCGAGGCCGATGGGCCGCACCATTGCCGTGTGGCGCGGCGGTGGGCCGAGTTGACGCGTCAGGGAACGGGTCATGTCCAGCGCGCCCAAGGCGCGGGAGATCCCGATCAGCGGCTGCGCGTCGGCTATTGCTCCGGCGATTTCAGATTTCATGCCGTCGCGAACTTCCTGATGCCGATCCTCGCGCAACACGACCGCAGCGAATTCGAGATCTTCGCTTACTCCAATGTTGACCGTCCCGACCCGGTGACCGAGCGAATCCGATCTCTGTGCGCCGGGTGGGTCGACATAAGTGGACTGGGCGATGACGACGCCGCGGCACGGGTCGCGGCCGATCGCATCGACATACTCGTCGATCTCAGCGGCTTCACATCCGGCGAGCGGCTCGAAATCTTCCGACGGCGTCCGGCGCCGGTTCAGCTCACCTGGCTCGGCTTTCCCGGGACGACCGGGCTCGATTGCTTCGACGCGCGAATCACCGATGCCTGGGCCGATCCGCCCGATCTGACCGACGCCCATTTCACCGAGACGCTGGTGCGCCTGCCGGGCGGGTTCATTGCCTATCGGCCGATCAGCGCGCCGCCGGCGCATGCGCTCGTCCCGCCGTGCAGCGCGTCGGGTGTCGTGACCTTTGGATCTTTCAATACCGCCGCGAAGATCGGCGCATCGGCGCTGCGCCTATGGGCGAAGGTGCTGGATGCGGTGCCCAACTCGCGGCTGGTGCTCAAGGCATTCCAATATGAAGACCCGCTGGTGGTGGAAGATCTGCGACGCCTGGTGCGCGCGGCGGGAATACCCGCCGCCAGGGTGGAGCTACTGGCGCCGATCGCGGACCACGCGACGCATCTCTCGGCCTATGACGGCATCGACATCGCGCTCGACAGCTTCCCGTATCACGGGACCACGACGACCTGCGAAGCGCTGCTGATGGGCGTGCCCGTCGTCACGCTGGCCGGCACCACACATGCGAGCCGCGTCGGCGTCAGCCTGTTGACGCGGCTTGGCCGGCCGGACTTCATCGCGCGCGACGAATACGAGTTCGTCGCGATCTGCGCTCGCCTCGCCGATGACGCGCCTGGTCTCGCGGTGCTACGCCGCAGCTTACGTGGCGAGCTGATGGCTTCCGCGCTCTGCGATGCAGCTTCCGTCACGCGCGACCTCGAGGCGGTGTTCCGAACCCTGTGGCGCTCTCGTTGCGCCACCGCGTCATGAACCAGGCGACGCTGACGTTGGAGATCGCCGGCGGTGTGCGCATCCTCGCGCCCGGCGATCCGCGGCGGCTTTCGACCTATGTCCTGCTCGAGCAGGAGGATTGGTTCGAGGACGAGATCGCGTTCGTGCGCCGTGTCGCGGCCCCGGCCGGCCGTATGCTCGATATCGGCGCCAATCTCGGACTCTACGCTTTGACCTACGCGGCCTGCGCCGGACCCGACGCGCGGATCTGGGCATTCGAGCCGACGCCACGCATTGCCGAGCTGGCGCGACGCAGCGCAGCCGCCAATGCGCATGAAGGATTCACGTTGATCGAGACGGCGATCGGCGCGCGGAACGGCCGCGCGCGTTTCGATGCCGGCGAAGACTCCGAACTCAACAAGCTCGCGGCGGCGGGAGGCGGGATCGATGTGGCGATCGCGCGCCTCGACGACGCGGTGGCGCAGCACGGCATCGCCAGCATCGATTTCATGAAGATCGATGTCGAAGGCGCCGAGGCGGATGTGATCGCCGGCGGCAGCGTGTTCTTCGCTCGCGAGACGCCGCTGGTGATGATCGAGGTCAAGGCGGGTGACCGGGGCTGCGACTTCACGGCCCTCGATCGTCTGGCAGGGTTCGGCTACGCCCCTTACCGATTGGTGCCGGAGCTTGGCCTCCTGGCGCCGTTCGACCGCAGCCGGATCGATGGCTTCCTGCTCAATCTCTTCGCGTGCAAGCCGGATCGCGCGGCACAGCTCGCCGCGCAGGGATTGCTGGCGTCGGACGTGGGCACGCCGGCCGAGATGGTCACGCGCGCCGAGCTCGAAACGCATCTCGTCGCTTTGCCGAGCTTCGCGGCGCATGCGCGTGCGATCGCCTCGCTGGTCGCGCGCGCGCAAGCGGACGATCCCGGCCTGGAATTGCTGCGGGCGTATCTCGCGGCGTCGGATGCGCGCCGGCCCGCGCCGACCCGGCTTGCATCGTTGCGCGCAGCGGCAGCGCGCGCGCATGACGAAACCGCGACCACCCGCAGCGCCGTGCGTTTGATGAGCGCATCGCGAGTCCTGCGTGGCTGGGGCGATCGCGCCGTCGCGGCGGCGACGCTGCAGCGTCTCGTGCCGGCACTGCGCGCCCGCGCGCAGCTGCGCGC
>JANNTF010001123.1:0-4042 GCA_031403455.1 Alphaproteobacteria bacterium
GCGGGGGTGCTGTTGGCGGATGCGCTCCACGTTCGCCGTCCTTTTGGCTGCGCTGGTCCGGTAATACGCTTTGGCGTTGCGGGGGCGCCGGGTCGGCGGGTTGGTGCGGATCCCCACCACGCCCTGGCGATAGACCGACCACAGCTCTCCCGCCACCTCGCCCGCCGTGCCCGTCATGCCGGCGAGGCGCAGATAGCGCCGGAAGAACCGCTGATAGCTGATGCGCGCCAGCGTTTCCTGCCGGCCGGTGAGCGCCAGCCCCTCCTTCGCTTCGATCATCTGGTGCAGGCCGCGCTCCCAGGATCGATCCGCCATCACCCGACCCGTATACTCGTCGACGATCTGCACGCGACCGTCATCGACGATGTAGTGCTTATCGACGACATAGAGATGCAGCGCGGCCAGCGCCTGCTTGATCAGGTCCTGGCGATGCGCGGCAGCGGCCCATGCGCCGCCGAAACGCGAGGTCAGGCGCGTGATCTGGGCGCGCCCGAGATCGGTCAGATCGACATGGCGATCGCGTTCGCGCAGGAGGTAGTCGCGCGGCGTCCTGAGGTGGCGGGCGACATCGAGCGCCTGCCGATAGGTCCGCTCCTCTTCCGAGGTATCGCCGGCCCGGGAGATGATCAGCGGTGTGCGCGCCTCGTCCACCAGAACGCTGTCCGCCTCGTCGACGATGGCGAAACAGAGTCCGCGCATCATCAGTTCGCCGCTGCGCGGCTGCGATCGGTAGAGGGCTTCGACCTTGCGATGGAGCGGGCGGTCCTCCTGCTCGAGCAGCAGACGGTCGCGCAAATAGTCGAAGACGATCTGCTTGTTGGTGCAGAAGGTGATGTCGCGGCCATAGGCCTCGCGTCGCGATTCGGGCGACGCGCCGTCGACGACAGTTCCGACTGAAATGCCGAGCGCGCGATAGAGCGGGCCCATCCACGCCGCGTCGCGCGACACCAGGAAGTCGTTGACCGTGATGATGTGGACCGGGATCCCGGCCAGCGCCGCGGTCGCCGCCGGCAAGGTCGCGGTGAGCGTCTTGCCTTCACCGGTCTCCATCTCGGCGGTCATGCCGCGGAGCATCACATAGCCGCCGGCGAGCTGGACGTCGAAATGGCGCATGCCGAGATGCCGGTCGGCCAGTTCGCGCACCAGGGCGAAGGAGCGCGCCACGAGATCGGTGCGCAAGCCATGACGCCGCAGCTCCAGGCGCAACGCCGTCACCTCAGTCGCGAGGTCGGCTTCGCTCGCGCGATCGAGCCCGGCGGCGCTCAGACGCACCCGCCGGATGAACCCGCTTTGCGATCCGGTCGCGTGGATGCGCTGGCGCACGAAGCCGACGACGGCATCGCCGAGGCGATCGAGCCACGGGTCGCGCTGATCCTCGCGCTCGGGATACTCCCCCGCCGCGATTCCCGGCCGGAGCACCGCCGCATCAGACATTGAACAAGCGCAGGAACACCTGCCGCACCGAGCGATAGACCTGCAAGCCGATCGGCTCATAGCCGTGATCGAACCGGATGCTGGCGCGCTGCCCGACATAGGTCCGCTCGGCTGATTCCGGCAGGGTGACTTCGAACTCGAAGACGCGCTCGAGCGCGGTCACGCCCTTGCTGTCGCGCGGATCGATGGGAATGCGGCCGCCGCCGAGGGCGCCCAGGGCCGGCGATGGCAGGTTCTTCACGCCCCCCGGAACCTCGCGCACGATCTTCGTCTCCGCCGACTGGGCCTGCCATTCCGAGCCGATGATCTGCACCGCACGGGTGCGTTCGCGCACCAGGTCGACCTCGTCCTGGGTGACGATGGCCCGGGCGGTCAGCCGGTCCGTGGAGTCGATCACATAGGCCACGAGCTGCCCCTTGCGCACCAGACGGCCGGGCAAATCCGCGGCGCCTGGGACGATCAGCGCGCCACGGCGCGGGCTGACCACCCGCAGCGCCGCGATCCGCTCCTCGGTACGCTGGAGATCCGATTGCACGACGGCGATCTCCTCCTGGACCACTCCCGCCTCGACCCGGTCGGTGTTGCGCAACGACACGAATTGAAGCTCCAGCCCGCGGAGCTGCGCCTTCAGAATCTTGAGACGCGCTTCGAGAAACGGGTCGGCGAGTTCGATCAGCGGATCGCCCGCGTTCACCATCACGCCATCCTCGACCAGGAGGCGCTGGATGAAGCCGTCGCCGGCCGCGCGGACCTGGGAATTCTCCGCCGGCCAGGTCACGCCCTCGGCCTTGGTCCAGAGCGGCACCGGCACGACGAACAGGATCAACGCGACGGCCGCGGCCAGAATGCCGCTGGTCAGCACGGCACGGCCACGATTGCGTTGCAGCTGCTGGCTCGAAAACATGTAGCCGATCGCCTTGCCGATCGGTGTCGCGACCTGCGTGATCGCCGCCCAGATCGCGAGGACCACGCCGACCGCGAAGAATTTCGTGCCGACATAGAGCAGGATCAGGAAGACCACGTAGAAGCGATAGAAGAACGACGCGGCGCCGTAGCCGATGAACCAGGCCCGCTCGCCCGTGCCACGGGCGGGCGCTTCCTGATCCTTGGACCTGAACAAATAGCGGCGCACGAGATGGCCCCAATAGGCGTTCGCCCGCGCGCCGAGATTGGGAATCTCGATGGCGTCCGACAGCACGTAGTAGCCGTCGAAGCGCAGCAGCGGATTGCCGTTGAACAGGATCGTCGACACGCCGCCGATCAGCATCACGTTGTAGGCGATCGCGTGCAGCGGCCCCAGCCCCGCATTGATCCAGATGAACAGCGCGACCGATGCCAGCGCCATCTCCACCATGATCCCGATCGCGCCGACCAGCATGCGCTGGCGCTTGTCGGTGAATCCCGATGCGGCGGAGGCGTCGACATAGGGCACCGGGATGAACACGAGGAACATCACGCCGATCTCGTGCACCTCGCCGCCCTTGAGCTTCACGGCATAGGCGTGACCGAGTTCGTGGATCGCCTTCACGGCGGGATAGACGAACCACAGCAGCAGCAGATTATGCGGCGTCAGCACCTGGTCGACGACGTCGTGCGCGATCGCTTTCCAATGCACGCCCGCGAACACCGCGGCGGTCAGGACGAGCGCGAGCCACGCCAACCACCCAGCGGTGCTGAAGAGCGGCCGCACCAGAAACAGCGTGCGCTCGAGGAAGCGATCCGGGTCGACGAGCGGGACGCGAATCGCGAGCGGCGTCCACAATCTCTGGCGCCAGCGCATCCGCTCCTGCCGCCGGAAGCGGCGGAACAGCTCGCCGGTGTCGGGCGGCACATCGCAGATCAGCGCATCGGCGGAATGCAGCTGGCCGAGCAGCCGGATGATGCTGTCCTGGCTCGGCGCCTCGTCGGCGGCGGCCGCGTTGGTGAACTCCCAGAGTTCCTGGACCGTCCGCTGGCCGTCCATCAGACCGACGAAGCGATAGGCCGCGGGATGCAGCCGATGCGTGCGCCCGGCCGCATGGTCTTGCAGGACGAACCAGACCTCGTCGCGATAGCTGTGCCGATGGACGTCGATGTGCCCGCGCAGCCGCGGCCGCAGCTTGGCGACGCGGTACCACGACGGCGAGAACATCGTGCTGGTCATCGCCGGCGCCCTATGGCCACCAGGACCACAGGACCATCCGCATCCAATGCACGATGCGATGGGTCCATATCCAGGCATAGCGACGCTCGTCGACCAGCACCTTGCCGACACCCTGCATGCCGGGCCGCAGACTGGGCGGGATCTCGCCGTCGATCGCCGCCTCGATCCTGAAGAAGTTCCGGCCTTCCTCGGCGGAGGAGATCGGCGTGATCCTGGTCACGCGGATCGGCAAGCCGCGCTCGGGCGACGCCGTCAGCGCGAGCTCGCCGGTCTGCGCCAGCCGGATCATGCTCACATCGCGCTCATCCACTTTCAGCCTGAGGCCAGCGTCGAGCAATTGCGCCTTAATGCGCGCCACCGCTTCTAGCACGGCGCTTTTTTCCGCGTCACTCTTGTAAATCGGCACCACGATGACCTGAATGGGCGCGAGTTTCGGCGGCAAAATCAGGCCCTGGTCGTCACCAT
>JANNTF010001124.1:0-5639 GCA_031403455.1 Alphaproteobacteria bacterium
TGCCGCGCTTGTCGCCGCCGGCTTGCTGTCCCGCATCGAGCGCGGCGAGCATCCGCTCGGCGAATGGCATGACACTTCCTCGCGCGTAGCTCTCGAAGGTCGAGCCGACCACCACTTCGCCGGCGAGCATGTTGCCCGCCACGCTCAGATCGTCGGCGGTGCGATGACCGCACCATTCGACGCAATTCCCGCCGGTCCAGGCGGCGCTGCGTCCGAGCCGATCCACGCAATGCACCTGCCGGAGACCGCGCCCGGCATCGCCCGCGAGCGCGGCCGCGATCGCCGTGGCGGGCTCCACGCCGTGCTGCAGCCGATCGAGAATGGCGGGGCCGAGATGATGATTGCTCATCGATTGCGTCGAGACCGCGCCGATTCCGGCGCGCAGCCAGGGACATCGCGCGCCGACCGCCAGGGAGCGCGTGGTGACGGCGACGCCAAACGCGCCGCTGGCGGGATCACGCGCCACGATGGACCAGGTCATCGGCTTTCCTTTCGCGGCAGCGTCACTTCGAGCAGCTGCAGATCCGCGGAGCAATCGGCCAACGCGTGGCGCATGCCCGCGGGGATGACCAGGGAATCGCCCGATGCGAGCGCCTGCGGATCTCGTCCGTCGCTGCGCAGCGTCAATTTGCCCTCGAGCACGAACATGAATTGCAGCTCGCCGTCATGCTGGCTGCTCTGCGGCGCAAGTGTGCCGCGCGGGCGCACGACGAGGACATCGGCGAGTCCGTCGGTCGCGGCGGCGATGCCGGTATCGCGGCACTCGAAGCCGGGAAGCCGCCACGGTCGCCAGGTCGCCTGGGCTGCGATGTGGCGCACGAAACGCTGGCCGTTGAAATTCGACGCTGGATCGATTTTCGAGTTCGGCAGCGACAACGTGCCGTCGGCGGCGGTCTCGTGCTCGGCCGGGCAACCGATCTCGATCACCTCGAGTCCCGATGAGCTTTCGAGCACGCGGTGACGGATCCGCGGCGGCTGCAGCACGCAATCACCGGCCTCCATCACGAAGGCCGGGCCCTGATCCTCGTAGACGACGCGCACCCAGCCTTTACGGCAATAGATCATCTGGAAGTGGATCTTGTGGAAATGCACGTAATCCGGCACCGGACCGCCCTCGGGGATCACGATGTGCGAGGCGATGAAGCGGCCGCCCTGACGATCGGGAATGAGATCGCGATAGCGCATGCCGGCACGCCCGACGCCCCATTTGGCGTCGTCGCCGAGCCTGCTCACGACGAAGCTCGGCTGCAAGGCCGGCAGGACGATCGGCGGATCGGCATCCACGAGATCGATCACCGTGCCGTTGGGCGCCGTGAGCCGCGCGGCGCCGCGCGCCGGCTCGCGGCACTTCAGGCGGATCACGCCCGGCGCGCCCGTGCCGTCGCGCTCCAGCCGGATGCGCAGGCCATGGCCCGCGATGACCGCGACGGCGGGCGCATCGGCCGGGAAGATCGCTTCGACGCGGAACCCAAGCCGCTCGGTGAAGAAGCGCAGCGTGGTGTCGAGCTCCCCGCCGGGCAGGACGATCTCGGCCGCTTGGATCTGTTCGGCATCGGGCTTGGTCATGCGTGCAACCCTCGGCGAGCGATGTTCGCGGCCACGATATCGGGTCGCTCGCGCCAGGCGAAGGGTCGCTTTCCCCGCGGTCTTGCGAAACAATGCCGTTGTCGTCAGCCAAAGCGGCTGGCCGACCGGATGGGGGAGAGACCGATGGCGCTTTTCAAACGCGCGGCTTTCATGCCGCTGCTGCTCACGATCATCCTGCTCGCGACGAGCGACGTGGCATTGGCCAATCGTTTCCGCTGGGCCGCGGATACCGATCCCGGAACGATGGATCCCTACACGCGCAACGTCACCGCGACGCATTCCTTCCTCGCCAATATCTACGAGCCGCTGGTTCGTCGCAGCCGGACGCTCGAGCTCGAGCCGTCGCTCGCGACATCCTGGAGTCAGATCGGACCCGAACTCTGGCGCTTCTAGCTGCGGCGCAACGTGCGCTTCCACGACGGCGCGGCGTTCACCGCCGATGACGTCGTGTTCAGCTTCGAGCGCGCGAAGGGGCCGGGGTCGCTGATCGCGGGGTATTTCGCCGCGATCAAGGAGATCCGCAAGGTCGACGACCACACGATCGAGTTCGTCACCGATGGACCCGATCCGATCCTGCCGGGCAATCTCGCGGTCTGGCACATCATGTCCAAGAGCTGGGCCGAGAAGAACGGCGCCGTGCAGACGACCAGCCTGGCGCGCAACGAGCAGAGCTTCGCGGCGGTCAACACCAACGGCACAGGTCCGTTTCGCCTGAAGCGGCGCGAGGCCGATGTGCGCACCGAGCTCGAGGTCAATCCCGATTGGTGGGACAAGCCCGAGCACAATCTCACCGAGGTGATCTTCACGCCGATCACCAATGCGGCCGGGCGCACCGCGGCCTTGCTCTCCGGCGAAGTCGACATGGTCTACACGCTGCCGCTCAACAGCGTCGCGCAGGTCCAGGCGCGGCCCAATCTGCGTGTGCATCAGACGGCCGAGACCCGCACGATGTATTTCGCCTTCGACGTGTTCCGCGACGAACTGCTCGACAGCGACATCAAGGGCAAGAACCCGTTCAAGGATCTGCGCGTGCGCCAGGCCATGCGCATGGCGATCGACGCCGAGGCGATCAAGAACGTGACGATGCGCGGCTTCGCGACGGCCAACTACATCATGGCCGGACCGGGCATCAACGGCTTCGATGCGACGCTCAATGTCGCGCCCGCCCGCGATCTCGATCGCGCCAAGGCGCTGATGGCGGAAGCGGGATACGCGAGCGGCTTCGACGTGCGCATGGATTGCTCGAACGACCGCTACGTCAACGACGAGGCGATCTGCCTCGCGACGGTCAACATGCTCGCGCGCATCGGCATCCGCGCGAAGCTGCGCGCGATGCCCTTCGGTCAGTACGTGCGCCTGGTCTCGCCGCCCTATGAATCGAGCCTGTTCTATGTCGGCTGGTCGGCGTCGACCTACGACACGCACAACACGCTGCTCAACCTGCTGGTGACGCGCGCGCCCGGCAGCCCGCGCGGCATCTTCAATGTCGGCGGCTATTCCAACGCCCGGGTCGATCAGCTCACCGATCTGATCCGCGTCGAGCTCGATCAGACAAAGCGCAACGCCATGATCCGCGAGGCGCTGATGATCGTGCGCGACGACGTCGCGACCATCCCGATAATCCAGCAGGTGATCGTTTGGGGCGCGAAGGACAATGTCGATCTCGTGCAGCGCTCGGACAATTGGTTTCCGCTGCGTCATGTGCGGATGAAGTGAGCGGCGCATGATCGGCCAAGCGCTGGCGCATCCTTTCGACTTCGCCGCGTGCTTCGCGTCCGACTATGCCGAGGCGCGCGGCAAGTTCCTCGCCGCAGCGCGCGCCGAGGGTGCGGCGCTGCGCAGCTACGCCAACCCCAACCCCGGGCCGCGCGGCGAGGCGCTCGCGACAGATGTCGCCTGGATCGGGTCGATGCAAGCGAAGCGCGTGCTGGCGCTGCAATCGGCGACGCATGGCGTCGAAGGCTTCGCGGGCTCCGGCGCGATCCTGGATTTCCTGCGCGTGGGCGGCGCGCGCGACCTGCCGCGCGGCGTCGCGGTGATGCTGATCCATGCCATCAACCCGCATGGCTTCGCCTGGTTGCGCCGGGTGACCGAGGAAGGGGTCGATCTCAATCGCAACTTCGTCGATTTCTCCAGGCCGCTCCCGGAAAATCCCGGGCATGACGAGCTCGTCGATGCTTTCGTGCCGCGCGAGCTCGAAGGTCCGGTCTTCGACGCGGCGGAGGCGAAGATCGCGGCCTATCGCGCGCGAGTCGGCGAACTGAAATTCCGCGCGGCGCGCTCCAGCGGCCAGTACAAGCACGCGCATAGTTTCTTCTTCGGCGGCTTCGCGCCGACCTGGTCGCGCCGCACGCTCGAAACGCTGATCGACGATCACGATCTGGCGGCGCGCGACGAGATCGGCGTCATCGATTTTCATACCGGCCTCGGATCCTACGGCTTCGGCGAACCGCTCTGCAGCCAGCTGGCCGACGCGGCCGCGATGGCGCGCATGCATCGCTGGTGGGGCGAGTCCTTCGCCGAAGCGCTGACCGGCACATCAGGCGCCGTCGTGCCCGTGGGGCTCAACGAGCATGGCTGGATGGCGAAGCTCGGCGCGCGCGTATCCTTCATCGCGCTCGAATACGGCACCTATTCGCAGGATGCCGGGCGCCAGGCGCTGCGCGAGGATCATTGGCTGCACGCCCATGGCGCGCTCGATTGGCGCGCGCCGCGGACGCAGCGCATCAAGCAGCAGCTGCGCAAGCATTTCTATCCAGACACCGACGCGTGGCGTGAGGCGGTCGTGTTCCGCTCGCGCCAGATCATCCGCCAGGCGCTGCTGGGTCTCGCGGGCGATTGACTCGCGCGGCGCTGGAGGATCTCATCATTGTTTAGCCGGATGTCGGGGGACATCGGTCAAGCAGAACCACAAGGGGAAACGACATGACATCCATCTGGCACGGCATGCGCGCCATCGCGTTCGCCGTCACTCTCGGTTCACTCGGCGCCGGCACCGGCGACGCGCTCGCCCAGCAGAAGCAGACGATCCGCTTCGGCACCGCGGCGATCGGCGGCGACTATCCCGTGGAGATGATGTCGATCTTCAAGGAATGGGTCGAGCGCTCGGCGCCCGGTCAGTTCGACGTGCAGATCCATCATTCCGGCACGCTTGTCCGCCAGGGCACGGAGATCGTCGCGCTTCAGCGCAACAGCGTGGAGATGTCGATCCTATCCTGGTGGGACATCGCCGATCGGATCCCCGAGTTCAATGTGCTGACGGCCGGCTATCTGTTCCGCGACTGGAACCACGTGAAGGCGGTCATGGACGGCCCGATCGGCAAGGAATACCGCGCGCGCATCGCCAAGGATCTGCAGGTCGAGATCGTCGACTATTACTACGCTGGCGCGCGGATCGTGAATCTGCGCGAGGCGCGCAACGTGCGCACGCCCGACGACCTCAAGGGCGTGAAGCTGCGCATGCCGGGCTCGCCGTCCTTCCTGTTCCTCGGCAAGGCGCTCGGCGCCAATCCCACGCCGCTGCCGCTGCCGGAAGTCTATCTCGCGCTCAAGACCGGCACGGTGGATGGTCAGGACAATCCGGTCTCCACGACCTATCGCGCGAAATTCTTCGAAGTGACCAAGCAGGTCGTGCTCACCTATCACTCGATCCCGTCCAACATGCTCGCGATGTCGGGCGCCGCCTGGAACAAGCTCGACGCTAATCAGAAGGCGATCTTCCGCGATGCGGCGCGCGCCGCGATGCAGTTCAACGACACCAACAAATTCCGCGAAGACGACGACACGCTGGAGAAGTTCAAGGCGGCGGGGCTCACGGTGACGACGCCCGATCGCGATGCTTTTCGCACCCATGTGCTCGACATGTTCAAGGCCTCGGAGTTCGTGAAGGGCGCGCCCGAGGGCTGGATCCAGCGCATCAACGACACCAAGGGCTGATCGCCCTTGTTGACCCGTATCGCGAAGCAGGTCGCCGATGTGATCGGCGGCCTGCTGTTCCTGAGCGTCTTCGTGGTGATGAATCTGCAGGTGGTGATGCGCTACCTGTTCAACGA
>JANNTF010001125.1:0-6001 GCA_031403455.1 Alphaproteobacteria bacterium
CTGGGGGCTTGATCCGGCCGGCTATCATTTTGGCAACATCTTGCTGCACGCCCTGAATGGTCTGCTGGTTTACCGGCTATTGAGCAAGTTTGATCTCCCGGCAGTATCCGCCATGTTTGGCGCGGCCCTGTTCGTGCTGCACCCGGTTCAGGTCGAGTCGGTGGCCTGGGTGTCGGAACGTAAAAATGTATTGTTGCGCACGCTCGGGCGCCCCGCGGCGTCGGCCGTCGCCAGCGCCATCGCGTTCGGATCGTTGAGTTCCTTGGCTTGCGCCTCGGCAAACCACAGATCGAACCGCGCGAAGGGTCCGAGCTTCGGATCCATCACCCCGTCGAGGTCGGCGGCCGGCTCGGTCATGGCGAAATCTCGGAGAACCACATTGCCGGCATGATCGTATCATAAGAGGCTCGGGCGCGACCGGCGACGATGCCGCAGGTCCCACCACATGTTCCAGGAGGTCACATGATCAAGCTGCGTTCGAAGACGTCACTTCACCTGGTGGTCGCCGGATCGCTGGCACTGTCGCTCGGCGCCTGCAGCTCGTCCGAGGATCTGGTGACCAAGGAGAATGTCGGCCTGGTCGTTGGCGGCGTGCTGGGCGGCGTGCTCGGATCGCAGATCGGTGGCGGCACCGGCCGCATTATCGCCGGGGTCGCCGGCACGGTCATCGGCGGGTTGCTGGGTCGCGAACTCGGACGACGCCTGAGCCGCTCCGATCAGACCGCCGCAACGAAAGCGCAGGAGGAGGCGCATCAGGCGCCGGTCGGCCAGACCGTGTCGTGGTCGAATCCGGAGACCGGCCATGCCGGCTCGGTCACGCCGGTCGCGGAAACACGCAATGCGAACGGCCAGCGCTGTCGCGACTATAGCGGCGCCATCGTCGTCGACGGCAAGCAGGAGCAAGCCACCGGCATTGCCTGCGAACAGCCCGACGGCACCTGGAAATTCGCCGACAACTGAGCCCGCACCGGAGATCGCGACATGACCATTCCTGGCTATTCCTCGGCGTTGATCGTCGGCGCCGGCAGCGGGCTGAGCGCGGCGCTGGCGCGCAGCTTCGCACGAGCCGGCATGAAGGTCGCGCTGGCGGCCCGGCGCGTCGACAAGCTGGCGGCGTTGTGTACGGAGACGGATGCCCAGGCTTTCGCGTGCGACGCCACGCAGCGTGGCGATGTCGAGCGCCTGTTCAGCGGCGTCGACGACCGCATCGGGCCGCCCGACTTGGTCGTCTACAATGCGAGCTATCGCGTGCGCGGACCATTCGTCGATCTCGATGCGACGGAGGTCGAGCGCACGCTGATGGTCTCCGCGTTCGGCGGGTTCCTGGTCGCGCAAGCCGCCGCGCGGCGCATGGTGCCGCGGCAGCACGGCGCCATCCTCTTCACCGGCGCATCGGCCAGCACCAAGGGCTACGCGCAATCCGCTCCGTTCGCGATGGCGAAATTCGCGCTGCGCGGCCTGGCTCAGAGCATGGCGCGCGAGCTGGCCCCGCAAGGCGTGCATGTCGCGCATTTCGTGATCGATGGCGGGATCCGATCGCAAGCCCGTCCCGCGCCGCCGCAAGCGCCCGACTCGCTGCTCGAGCCCGACGCGATCGCGGCGAGTTACCTGCACGTTCTGACGCAACCGCGCAGCGCCTGGAGCTGGGAGATCGAACTGCGCCCCTGGGTCGAGCGGTTCTGACGCGCCGCCCCCGCGGTTGACCATCGAGCCATTGCGTGTAGGATGCGTCGGACGCTGAGGTCCCGGCGTTTTCCCAGCAGGAGCATACACTTATGTCGAGTGCCGGTTCTCTCATGGCGGGCAAGCGCGGGCTCATCATGGGGGTCGCAAATGACCGTTCGATCGCCTGGGGAATCGCCAAGACCTGCGCCGCTCACGGCGCGGAGCTGGCGCTGACCTATCAGGGCGAACCGCTGGAGAAGCGCGTGCGGCCGCTCGCCGCGGAACTCGGGGCGACGCTGATCCTCCCCGCCGATGTCACGAACGCGGAGTCGCTCGACACGCTGTTCGCGGCGCTGCAGACGCAATGGGGCAAACTCGACTTCATCGTGCATGCGCTCGCGTTTTCCGACCGCGATCAACTCAAGGGCCACTACGTCGACACCACGCGCGACAATTTCCTGCGCACCCTCGACATCTCCTGCTTTTCCTTCACCGATCTCTGCCGCCGCGCGGCGCCGCTGATGAGCGATGGCGGCAGCATGCTGACGATGAGCTATTACGGCGCCGAACGCGTGATGCCGCATTACAACGTGATGGGCGTCGCGAAGGCCGCGCTGGAGGCCTCGGTGCGCTACCTCGCGGCCGATCTCGGCGCCAAGCGTATCCGCGTGAACGCGATCTCGGCGGGCCCGATCAAGACTCTGGCGGCGTCGGGCATCGGCGATTTCCGCTACATTCTGAAATGGAACGAGCTCAACGCGCCGCTGCGCCGCAACGTCACCATCGATGAGGTCGGCAATGCCGGGCTCTATCTCCTCTCCGATCTCGGCAGCGCGGTGACCGGCGAGGTCCATCACGTCGATTGCGGCTACAACGTCGTGGGCATGATGGCCGTCGACGCGGCGCCGGCGATCGCCGAGATGATGGCCAATTTCAGGCCGCAGAAGTAACCCAGGGTCCGCCGACGCGGACGGCGCCATGTCGCATAACAGCTTCGGACATCTCTTCCGCGTCACGACCTGGGGGGAAAGCCATGGGCCGGCGATCGGTTGCGTGGTCGACGGCACGCCGCCACGCCTCGGTCTCAGCGAGGCGGAGATCCAAGTGCAGCTCGACCGGCGCAAGCCCGGCCAGTCGCGCTTCACCACGCAGCGCCGCGAACCCGATCACGTGCAGATCCTCTCCGGCGTGTTCGACGGCGTCACCACCGGCACGCCCATCGCGTTGCTGATCCAGAACGAGGACGCACGTTCAAAGGACTACAGCGACATCGCCGCCAAGTTCCGGCCCGGCCACGCCGACTTCACCTATTGGACCAAATACGGCATTCGCGATTACCGCGGCGGCGGGCGCTCCTCGGCGCGTGAGACGGCGATGCGCGTCGCGGCGGGCGCCATCGCGCGCAAGATCCTCGGCGATCAGGTGACGATCCGCGGCGCGCTCGTCCAGATCGGGCGCCATGCCGTGGATCGTGCGCGCTGGGACTGGTCGGCGGTCGACGAAAATCCGTTCTTCTGCCCGGATCGTCAGGCCGCGCAGGTCTGGGAGGGCGAACTCGACGCGGTGCGCAAGGCCGGCTCGTCGATCGGCGCGGTGATCGAGGTGGTGGCGATGGGCGTGGCGGCCGGGCTGGGCGCGCCGATCTACGGCAAGCTCGATGCCGATCTCGCCGCGGCGATGATGAGCATCAACGCGGTCAAGGGCGTGGAGATCGGCGCCGGCTTCGGAGCGGCCACGCTGAGCGGCGAGGAGAATGCCGACGAGATGCGCGCCGGGCCGGACGGGCCGCATTTCCTGTCCAATCAGGCCGGCGGGGTTCTCGGCGGCATCACGACCGGCCAGGACATCGTCGTGCGCTTCGCGGTCAAGCCGACCTCATCGATCCTGGCGCCGCGACGCACGGTCGACACGGCCGGCAACGACACCGATATCCGCACGACGGGGCGCCACGATCCGTGCGTCGGCATCCGCGCGGTGCCGGTCGGCGAGGCGATGCTGGCCTGCGTCCTGGCCGATCACCTCCTGCGCCACCGCGCGCAATGCGGATGAGATCGATCGCGCGTGCGGGCGCCTTGCTCATCGCCATGCTGATGGTCGACGGCGCCGCAGCCGCGGAGCGCATCCCCGGAACCGGCTTCGTCATCCAGGACACGCGCGACGAATTCGATCGCCGCATTCAATTCTATGCGGACGAACATCGCGATCAGCCGCTGGCGCTGATCGTCCAGGGCTCGGGATGCACGCCGCTCTTTCGCCGCACCGGCGATGGCCGGACGCGCGCCGGGCTGCCGGCGCTGCTCACCAGTGCAGCACGCGGGCGCGTCGGCGTGCTGGCCGTCGACAAGCCAGGCGTGGTGCCTTTCGCTGCCGGCCCCGTGCATGGAAACACGGAAGGCTGTGCGCCGGCGTTCCTCGCGGAGCATACGCTCGAGCGCTGGGTGGCGGCGTTGCGTGCAGCGCTCGATACAGCTTTGCGTGATGGCAATCATCCCGCGCGTCCGTTGCTCGCGATCGGTCATTCCGAAGGCGCCGCAGTCGTTGCCCGGCTCGCGCGGCTCGATCCGCGCGTGAGCCATGTCGCGCTGCTGGCCGGCAATGGGCCCTCGCCGCTCGACGATCTGATCGCGAGTGCGCGCCGCCGCGCGCCGACCGCCGAAGCCGTTGCCGAAACGACCGCGCGCATCCAGGCGCAGGCCGACGCGATCTTCGCCGACCCCGACTCGATCGAGCGCCTGGCATGGGGACATCCGTTCCGTCGCTGGAGTTCGTTCCTGCGCGGCTCGGTGCTGACCGATCTGCGCGCCAGCGCCGCCGAGATCTACCTCGCCCATGGCAGCGCGGACGCCACCGTGCCGATCGACGGCTTCGAGGCGCTGGTGGCCGGGCTTGCTGAGAGCGGACACCGCGCGCGCATCCTGCGCATCCCCGGCGGCGACCATGGCCTGAACGCCCCCGGGCAAGAATCGCCGGCGGGATTGCGCGCCACTTTGGCCGCCATCGTCACCTGGGCAACGGGGAGCTGATGATGAAAGCGCCCGAGCTCGTCGTACGCCGCTCGCGACTCATCTCGATCATGAACTTCGTGATGGCCGCGCTGCTCGCGATCGCCGCCATCTGGTACACGATCAGCATGCTGAGCCAGGGCGAAGGCTCGTGGATCGGCGCCGGCATGGTCGTCGCGCTGCTCGTCTTCTACGCGTGGCAGACCGCCTGGCAACTCTCGGACAAGACCCCGCTGCTTGTCATCGGGCCGGACGGCCTGCGTCTGCCCAGCGCGTCCGCGAGGACGATCCCGTGGAGCGAGATCACCCGCATCGGCGCCACGCGCAGCTTCGCGCTGGTCGGCGGCGGCCGGCTCGACATCGAAGTGACGCCCGCAATCTTCGCCGAACTCAAGCTCGGCAAGCGTCTGTTCGGCGACCCCGTGGTCAAGATGATGGTCGCGCCGTTCGGCGTCTCGTTGATCGCGCAAGGCCTCGACCACCGCGCCTCGGAGATGCTGGCGATGGTCACGCAATACTGGCCGCCGGCAGCGCCCCCCGCGTCCGAGACCTGAGAGCATGGAACGCGTGCAAGCCGGAATCGGTATTCTCGCCCTGCTGGCCATCGCGTGGAGCGCGAGCGAGAGCCGCCGTGAAATCGACTGGCGCCGTGCCCTTGTCGCCCTCGGCGTGACGATCGCGCTGACCGCGATGCTGCTCAAACTTCCCGGTACGCGCGACGTCTTTGCGCTCCTGGGCCGTGGCGTCGATGCCGTGGCGGCGGCGACGCGCGCCGGAACGAGTTTCGTGTTCGGCTATGTCGGCGGTGGCCCGCTGCCCTTCCAGCCGCCCTTCCCGGGCGCGGAATTCATCCTCGCCTTCCAGGCGCTGCCGTTGATCCTGGTGATGAGCGTGCTGTCCTCGCTGCTCTTCCACTGGCGGATCCTGCCGGCGATCGTGCGCGGCGTCGGGATCGCGCTCGAGCGCGGGCTCGGCGTCGGCGGCGCGGTGGGAGTCGCGACCGCCACGAACATCTTCGTCGGCATGGTGGAGGCGCCGCTGTTCATCCGCCCCTATCTGGCCCGTCTCTCGCGCAGCGAGCTGTTCACGGTCATGACCGGCGGCATGGCCGGAATCGCGGGCACGGTCATGGTGCTCTATGCGGCGATCCTCGGCGCGGCGATCCCCGATGCGTTCGGCCATATCCTCGTCGCCTCGGTCGCCGGCGCGCCGGCGGCGATTCTCTTCAGCCGACTGATGATCCCCGGTGATGCGGCACATCGCAGTTCGGGCGAGATCGAGCTCGGCGATGCGGCGTCGCGCTCGACGATGGATGCGATCGCACGCGGCGCGAC
>JANNTF010001126.1:0-1394 GCA_031403455.1 Alphaproteobacteria bacterium
ACGCACCGTTCAAGTACACATTGGCCGAAGGCGCGAAGGGCGTGCAGCTTGCCGAGGCGGCGATGAAAAGCTGGCATGAGCGCCGCTGGATCGACATCGCGCCGCTGGAGATCTGACATGCCGACCATCACGCTGCCGACCCCCGAGGGTCGGCTCGCGCCGTACACGATGCGACCGCCGCGCAACTTCAAGAAGCCGGCGGGCAAGTTCAACCGGGTCGTCTACGCGGCCGCGCATGTCGTCGCCGATCCCTTCGCCGACGTCGATCCGTGGCTGAACGCGGCGATCGATTGGGAGACGACGCTCAAGTTCCGCAGCCATCTCTGGTCACTGGGGCTCGGCGTCGCCGAGGCGATGGACACGGCGCAGCGTGGCATGGGCCTCGACTGGCCAACCAGCCTGGAGTTGATTCGGCGCTCGGTCGCGCTCGCGAAGGCGCAAGGCGGGCAGCTGATCGCGTCTGGCGCGGGCACCGATCATCTCGCGGTTGGTCCCGACGTGACGATCGCGGCGGTGATCGCCGCCTATGAGGAGCAATGCGCGGCGGTCGAGGCGGCGGGCGGGCGCATCATCCTGATGGCGTCGCGCGCGCTCACCGCGGCGGCGCGCACGCCGGACGACTACCGCAAGGTCTATGAGCGGATCCTGGGTCAGGTCCGGGAGCCCGTGATCATCCATTGGCTCGGCGAGATGTTCGACCCCGCGCTCGAGGGTTATTGGGGCAGCCGGGATCACTGGAAGGCGATGGATGTCTGCGTCGACGTGATCCAGGCGCATGCGGCCAAGATCGACGGCATCAAGGTTTCGCTGCTCGACAAGGACAAGGAGATCGCCCTGCGCCGCCGCCTGCCCGCGGGGGTGCGGATGTATTCCGGCGACGATTTCAACTACCCCGAGCTGATCGAAGGCGATGCCCAGGGATACTCCGATGCGCTGCTCGGGATCTTCGATGTGATCGCCCCGGCCGCGTCGGCCGCTTTCGGCGCGCTCGCGGCCGGCGACCGCGCCGGATACCGCGCGATCCTCGATCCGACGGTGCCGCTCTCGCGCCATGTGTTCAAGGCGCCGACGCGGTTCTACAAGACCGGCGTCGTCTTCATGGCTTATCTCAACGGTCTCCAGGAGCATTTCACGATGATCGGTGGACAACAGAGCGCACGATCGCTGCTGCATCTCGCGCAGCTCTTCCGGCTCGCGGATGCGGCCGGTCTGTTCGGCGACCCCGACGAGGCCTGCATGCGGATGCGCCGCGTGCTGGCCACGCATGGCTTGCCGAATTGAGCGCGCGCCATGGATGATCTGATCGGTAAGCGTGTGCTCGTCACGGGTGCGAGCACGGGAATCGGCGCGTAGGCCCACTCGCTGTCCCCCTTGTTGGCGATGGGCAGCACGGC
>JANNTF010001127.1:0-7829 GCA_031403455.1 Alphaproteobacteria bacterium
CCGGCGATGCTCGGCGGCTGGCAGCGCGACCGCGCGCATGCGCTGCGCGCCGACATGAATTGCCGGATCGTCGCGCAGCTCCGCGACGAGGCCGGGACGCTGCTGCGCCACGATTGCAGCGCGACCGCGGGCGCCTCGGGCGGGCCGCTGCTGGTGCGCGCCGGCGCGGGCTGGGCGATCGCCGGCGTCGCCGTCCTGGCGCATCGCGACGCGCGCGGCGGCCTTGCCGTCGCCGCCGCGACTCTCGCGCTCAACCGCTGAGCGCGCGAAAATCGATCAAGCCTCGGTTTTGCGCGCGATAGACTGCGCACCATTCCATGACGCCCGGAGGAGCCCCGATGCCAACGCCCCGAACCGCCCTTGTCACCGGTGCCAGCCGCGGCATCGGCGCCGCCTGCGCGCTCAAGCTCGCCGATCAGGGCTGGGACGTCGCGGTGAACTACGCGCGCGACGCGAAGGCGGCGGAGCGCGTGGCCGCGCAGGTGAGGGAGCGCGGTCGCCGCGCGCTCGTGCTCCAGGCCGACGTCGCCGACGAGGCCGCCGTGCTGGCGATGTTCGCCACGATCGATCGCGAATGGGGCGCGCTCGGCGCGCTCGTCAACAATGCCGGCATCGTCGACATGAAGTCGCGCTTCGACGCGATGAGCATCGCGCGCTGGCGCCGCATGTTCGACATCAACGTGATCGGCACGATGCTGTGCGCCCGCGAGGCGGTGCGCCGCATGAGCACGCAGCATGGCGGCCAGGGCGGCGGCATCGTCAACATCGCCAGCGCGGCCGCGGTGCTCGGTGCGCCGGGCATGTATGTGGACTACGCCGCCAGCAAGGGCGCGATCGATTCCCTCACGTTGGGCCTGGGCCGCGAACTCGCCGCCGAGGGCGTGCGGGTGAACGCCGTGCGGCCGGGCATCATCGACACGGAGATCCATGCGGCGAGCGGCGACCCGCAGCGCGCCTTCACCTCGGCCTCGGTGGTCCCGATGCAGCGCCCGGGCACGGCGATGGAGTGCGCCAACGCGGTGGCCTGGCTGCTGTCCGACGACGCCAGCTACGTCACCGGCACGATCCTCGCGGTCACCGGCGGAAGATGACGGCGATTCCGTTCACCGCCACCGCGCCGGGTCCCGCGCCTCGATCAGCCCGGCAGCGGTCGCGCGCAGGCCGGTGAGCACGCGCTCGTTGGCTTCCATGCGCCAGCTCAGCAGGCGCTGGGCGTAGTCGCGCAGGATTGGCGCGCTGTCCGGTCGCTCGGCGATGTTCTCGAAGCAGAACGGATCGGCGGTCAGATCGAAGAGCAGCGGCGGCAGCGCCGGGAAATGGACATACTGGAATCGTCGGTCGCGGAAGCTGACGAGATTGCATTGGTCGAGCCGCAGGCCGTGGCGGTCCCGGAAATCGGCGGGAGCGCCGACATTGCGGAAATCGAATTCGAACACCACGCCGTCGCGCCACTTGGTCACTTTCGCGCCGCGCAGGAACGGCATCAGCGAGCTGCCATCGCATTGCACGGGAACCGGCTGGCCGAGCGCCTCGAGAATGGTCGGCATCACATCGACGCTTTCCGTGAATTCGTCGATCACGGTTCCGCGTGTCGCATCGGCCGCCTTCCCCGGGAGCCGGACGATGAGCGGGATGTGATAGGCCTCCGCGAAATAGCCTGATTTGCCGAGCAGGAAGTGATCGCCGAGCATCTCGCCGTGATCGCTCGAGAACACGATCATCGTCTCGTCGTATTGGCCGCTGGCGCGCAGATAGTCGATCAGCCGTCCGAGATGGGCGTCGACCTCGCCGATCATGCCGTAATAGGTCGCGCGGATCTGCATGATCTCGCGCTCGTCGAGATCGGACGCCAGGCCCGTGCCGGTGCGGAAATAATCGATCTGCCGTGTCGTGTTCAGCAGCTCCGCCAGGAACGGATGCGCAAGCGCTTCGGCCGCGCGCGTGGGGCGCCGCCGTGGCCGGGGCACAGCCGCCGGCGCGTATTTCTCATGCCACGGCGCGGTCGCGATGAACGGCGGGTGCGGGCGCATCGTCGCGACATGCACGAACCACGGCGCGTGCTCGCGCATGGCGAGATAGCGCATCGCCGAGTCGACGAGGAACGCGTTGTCGCTGTCTTCGCCGGAGAAGCGGGCGGGGGCGAAGGTGGCATGACGATCGGGCGCCGATCTCACGATGTCGGGATCGGGCAGCCAAAAATCCTCGGGATCGTCGGGGATCGCGTAGCCGCGCGACTTCACATGCGCCATGTAGGCGTGGTCGTGCGGCAGGCCCGGCGCATAATCGGTGAACCCGACCATGGTGCCATGCGCGTTGCGCAGCGCCGGATCATCGGGCGACAGACCGCGCGGATCCGGCGTGCTCGAGGTGTACCCGAACATCGCCGCTTCGCGCCCGCTGCGCCGCATCGCGCGCGCCAGATTGTCGTGGCGATCGTCGAGCGGCGTGCCGTTCTGCACCACGCGATGCGAGGCCATGTAGAGACTCGTCAGCAGCGAGGTGCGCGCCGGACCGCACGGACTCGCGGTCGTGAAATGCCGGCGGAAGGTCACGCTGTCGGCGATCAGCCGATTGAGATGGGGAGTCTCGATGAGCGGATGCCCGGCGATGGCAAGCGTATCGCCACGCCATTGATCGGCCAGAAACAGCAGCACATTGCGGATTGCCATCGTGGAGAGCCTTGGAGTGGGAGTGTCGTTCCCATCATGAGCGACTCCTCCGAGAATTATGCCGTGTCGCGCGACGGCGGCCGGCGGTAGTCGTAGTTCGCGTCGAGGCGATGCATCAGGTAGTCGCCGAAGGCGACCGGCGCGTGGCGCGCCGGGCCTGCGCCGAGGCACTCGATGCGCGCGGCCATGTCGGGGTCGAAGAAATACGGGATGGAGAAGCGGTCGCGGCCGCTGCAGTTGATCACGCGATGCGGTGTCGAGACGAAGCGGTCATTGGTCCAGCGCTGCGTGATGTCGCCGACATTCATCACGAAGCTGCCGGCGACCGGCGGCGCATCGATCCAGCTCCCCGCGCGGTTGCGAACCTGCAGGCCGCCGGTGTCGTCCTGCACCAGCAGCGTGATGAAGCCGTAATCGGTGTGCGGCTGCGAGCCGAACAGATCGGCCGGGCTGTCCGGCGGCTGCGGCGGATAGTGGAGCATCCGCAGGAACGTCGTCGGCTGGCGGAACAGCGGCGCGAGCTGCCCGTCGGGCACATCGAGCGCACGCTCGAAGATCGGCACGAAACGCTGCGACAGCCGTTCCATCGCGCGCTCGTAGGCGCGTACCGCCGGCTCGAATTCCGGCAGATCGGCCGGCCATTGATTCGGGCCCGCGAGCGGCACGCTGGCCGCGATGCGCGGGTCGTCGTCGGCGACCTCGTGCATCAGCATGAACGACTCGCTCTGGTTCGGCTTGGTCGCCTTCTGGATCGACGACGTCACGATCTTCGACGTGGCGAAGGGCATGTAGCCGCGATGCCAGGCGTTCATCTTGATCGCGAGCTTGCGCTCGACGGGAAGGGCGTGGAACGCGCGCGACGCCGCAAAGGCGCCGTCGATCAGGTCAGGCGCGACGTCGTGGTTGACGACATAGGCGAAGCCGACCTGCTCGAACGCCGCGCAGAGATCGCGCGCGATGCGCGCGCCGTCCCGCGCCATATCGAGGATCGGCAAGGCATCGAAATCGCCGCGCGACATCGCAGTTCTCCCGGCTCAGCGCGCAAACAATGGTGCCGCGCGATCCCACACCGATTTCGCGACCGCGCGCGCCTCGGCGATCAGCTTGCGCTCGTCGATCGATTTCATGCGGCCGTCCGCCACGACATGCGTCCCGTCGACATAGACCTCGCGCACATCAGAGCCATTGCCGTTGAAGACGAGATTGGCGGCGAGATCCTCGTCGCGGAACGGGTGGTACCAGGCGGCCCGCATGTCGACGGCGATCACGTCGGCCTTCTTGCCCACCTCGAGCGAGCCGATCGCGTCGGCCATGCCGAGGCAGCGTGCGCCGTCAATCGTCGCCATCCGCAGCACGTCCTTACCCGAGCGGATGCCGACATCGCCGCTCAGCACGCGTGGGATCAAGGCCGCGCAGCGCATCACCTTCCACATGTCGTTGGACAGCCAGTCCGAGCCCAGCGAGACCGCGACCCCCGCCTTGTAGATCTTCTCCATCGGCGGGTAGTAGCCGCGCTTCGCGACGAGATAGGCGGTGTGCGACATCTCCATGCCGGTCTCGCGCATCACCTCGATCTCGCCGTCGTCGACAAAGGCGCAATGCGCGCCGATGTACCCTGGCCCGAGCAGACCAAGATCGTGGAGGAAGTGGATCGTGCGCTTGCCGTAGGTGTGGAGCATGAACTCCGCCTCGCCGGGCACCGAGGCGGTATGCGCGTGCAGACCGACGCCGTATTTGTCGGCGAGCTCCTTGAGTTGGACCAGCAGGCGCGGCGTGCAGCGATCAGGCCCGTCAGGCGCGACGCGACACGTGATCCTTCCCTCGGCCTTGCCGTGCCAGTTCTCGATCAGCGCCGTCGCCTCCTCGACGCCTTCATCGGCCATGCGGCGATCCCAGTTGCGCTCCATCCGGCCGAAGCCCGCTTTCGAGGAATCCATCTCGCGCACCTCGGCCGCGACGACGCCGCGCAGCCCGGAATCCTGGATCACCCGCGCCGAGGCGGGCTGGTGCCACCAGCATTCGTTGATCGTCGTGGTCCCGGTGCGTAGCATCTCGACCGCGTGCAGCAGGCCGGGGAGGTAGACGTCCTCCTGGCGCACGTAGTGTTCGTGCAGCGGCAGCGCGACCTTGAACGCGCCGCCATAGCCCGAGACGTCCTCGGTCATCGCCTTGGTGATCGCGCCGGCGACATGGGTATGCGTGTTGACGAGTCCCGGCAGCAGCGCGTGGCCGCCGAGATCGCGCACGACATCGGCATCGTCGCGATGGCGCGCGAGCGCGGCTTGCGTGCCCACCGCGGCGATGCGGTCGTTCTCGAACACGATCGCCGCGTCGGCGATCGCGAAATCCGGTCCGGCCATCGGCAGCAGCCAGTCGGCGGCGAGATAGGTCTTGGTCATCTGGGGCCTCGTCGGTCTGTTGAATCGTCTCAAGCTCGGAAGCGGTCGTCGGAGACCGACCACGGGAAGAAGGCGCGCTCGATCGCGACCACCGCCTGGAACAGCACGATGCCGATCACCGCGAGGATGACGATGGCGCCGAAGGCGAGCGGCGTCTTGAAGAACGCGGTCGAGGACTGGATCAGATAGCCGAGCCCCACGTCGGCGGCGACGAACTCGCCGACCACCGCGCCGACGACCGCGAGGGTGATCGCGACCTTGAGGCCGCTGAAGATGAACGGCACCGCGTAGGGCAGCCGCACGCGCCTCAGCTCGCGCCAGCGCGACGCGCGGCAGGCCCGGCACAGCTCGATATACTCCGCCGGCACCGACAGCAGGCCTGCCGCCACCGAGATCACCAGCGGGAAGAAGCAGACCAGGAATGTGACGACGATGCGCGGCAGCGCGTTGGCGCCGAGCGCCACGACCAGGACAGGCGCGAGCGCCACCTTCGGCACCGACTGGATCAGGACGAGCACCGGATAGACCGCGGCCGCGATGCCGGGCGACGCGGTGACCAGGATCGCGAGCGGCAGGCTGACAACGGCGGCGAGCAGGAAGCCCCAGAAGATCGTCTCCATCGTCGCGACGCTGTGCGTCCATACCGCGGCCTTGAGCGCGTAGGTCTGCGCCCAGATCTCCGACGGTGCGGGCAGCAGATAGTCGGGCACGCGAAAGACGCGCACGCCGAGCTCCCAGGTGACGAACAGCGCGACCACCGTGAGCCACGGCGTCGCCGCGCGCAGCAACCGGCGATCGGGCGGCGCCGCGTCGTCGTCCTCGGGTTGGGTGGTCTCAGAGGACATCGGCGGCGACCTTGCGGTTGCTGAAGATCGCGGCGCGCACCGCGCTCGCGACGCGCTGGAACTCCGGCAGGGCCTCCTGGCCGAAGGAGCGCGGTCGCGGCACGTCGACGTCGAGCACGTGCTCGATGCGGCCGGGACGCGCCGACATCACGACGACGCGATCGGCGAGCAGAACGGCCTCGGTGATCGAATGGGTGACGAACATGATCGTCTTGCGCCGCGCGCTCCAGATCTGCAGCAGCTCGAGCGTCATCTCCTCGCGCGTCAACGCGTCGAGCGCGCCGAAGGGCTCGTCCATCAGCAGGATCGGCGGATCGTGGATCAGCGCGCGGCAGATCGCGACGCGCTGCTGCATGCCGCCCGAGAGCTCGCCCGGAAGCTTGTGCTCGAACCCGGCGAGCCCGACCATCGCGAGCAGCTCGAGCGCGCGGCCGCGCGGGCCCGCGGTCGGACGGCCCATGAGCCTCAGCGGCATCAGCACGTTGTCCAGGGCCGACGCCCAGGGCAGCAGCGTCGGCTTCTGGAACACGATGCCGACATCCTCGCGCGGCCCGTCGACGCGCCGGCCCTCGATCGCGATGGTTCCGCGCGTCGGCGCGATCAGGCCGGCGACCAGTCGCAGCAAGGTCGACTTGCCGCAGCCCGACGGGCCGACGATGCACACGAAGCGGTTCGCCGCGACGTCGAGTCCGATCGCCCGCAGCGCGACGACCTTGCCGCCGTCGCGCGATCGGAAGACCTGGTCGACGCCTGCCAGCGAGATCAGGAGCGTGCGTCCATTGCGACTCAGGATCCCGGGGCCGGTGCGAAGCGCGTGTCGACGAAGCCGGCGGGATCGAGTCCGGGATCGAGCTGCTGCGTGCGCGCGACCAGGTCGTAGGTCTGTTTCAGGCGCTGCGCCGAGAACTGACCGAGCTTGTCGCGCTCGGTGACGTCGTTGAACACGAAGGTGAGCCCGGTCTTCAGCGAACCGAGCGCGTCGTCGACATCGATCTGCGGGTGATGCTTGTTGTGGATCCGCGCCGCGGCCTCCTGGTTGTCGCGCGCCCAGAGGAACGATTTCTGCAGCGCCGCGAGGAAGCGCTTTACCAGTTCGGGATTGCGCTCGATCAGCGTGTCGGAGGCGATGATCGTGGACGCGTAGGCGTCGAGCCCGAAATTCGCATAGGGGATCGCGACGATCTCGCGCCCGAAACGCTGCGCCTGCTTGTTCTGGAAATACTGGTGCGTCTGGAAGAACGGCGCGGCATCGAGCTGGCCGTTGATCAGCATCGCGCCCATCGCGCCGGGATCGGTAGTGACCCAGGTGATCTTGTCGGGGTCGAAGTTGTTCGCGGCCGCGAGCAGCGGCAGGTAGATCTGATGGCTGTTGCCCGGCGTCGTGCCGACGCGCTTGCCCTCGAGATCCTTGAAGCTCGCGACCCCCGAGCCGCGCACGACGAACAGCGCGTGCGGCGGCTTGGTGTAGATCGGCATCACCGCCTTGATCTTGCTGTCGGCGCTGCGCACGCGCGCGGTCATCACGGTAGCAATGTCGGCGACGCCGAACTCGGCGGTGCCGGCGGCGACCTTGCGGATCGTATCGCCCGATCCCTGGCCGCGATTGATCGTTACCTCGAGCTTCTGGTCGCGAAAGAAGCCGTTGTCGATCGCGTTGTAGTAGATCGCGTACTCGCCGGTCGGGATCCAGTCGAGCTGCAGCGTGATCTTATCCTGCGCCGGCGCGACGGCTGGCATCAGACCCGAAGCAATGAGCGCCGCGACGGCAATGGCCGCGCGACGGGATGTCTCGAATCGCGTCATGTCCCGCTCCTCTTTCATTGGAACCGAAATCTGTCGTGCAAAAAGAATGACAGATCGCGTCCGACCGTCAACCAACATACCAACTGTCAGTCAGTGACAGTCGAGCAGGGTGC
>JANNTF010001128.1:0-2868 GCA_031403455.1 Alphaproteobacteria bacterium
GACGACCGCGGTGTAGCCCTGCTTCACCAGCTCGACATAGAGCTGGGTGGCGATCGCCTCGATGTCACGCGGGCCGAGCTGGTCGAGGAACCGATACATGATGTCGCGCCAGGACCAGAAACTGTCGTCGCCCGGACCCGCGATTTCCGTGAGTCCGGCCATCGCGCGCTGGAAGGCGTGGCTGTGCAGATCGGGCAGTCCCGGAATGACGGCGCCGCCGAGGCGCTCGCAACCGGTCGGCGCCGCGCCGCGCGTCACGGCGGTGATCGTGCCGCGTGGATCGACATCGATGGCGATGTCGTGCCCCCAACCCTCGGGCAGCATCGCGATCTCGGCGTGAAAGCGGGGCATCGACGGCGCTCCAAGGCTTGGTCTAGATAGATCGCGTCACTCTTGCCCGTCCGCGTCGGCGCGGCGCAAGAATTTTCCGGATGGTGCGATGAGCGGCGCTTGGGACTCGGTCTGGATCAATCTGCGGCTGGCGACGATGACGGCGGGCGGCGCCGCCTATGGCGCGATCGAGGATGGCGCCATGGCCGTGCGCGACGGGCGCATCGCCTGGATCGGCGCGCGGCGCGACCTGCCGGCGCATGCGGCGCGCGCGACCCATGATGCGGGTGGGCGCTGGATCACGCCGGGGCTGATCGACTGCCATACGCATCTGGTGTTCGGCGGCGATCGCGCGCAGGAATTCGAATTGCGGCTGGGCGGCGCGACCTACGAGGAGATTTCGCGCGCCGGCGGCGGCATCCGCTCGACCGTCGCCGCGACGCGTCAGGCGTCGGAGTCCGATCTGCTCGCGCGCGCGCGCAATCGGCTCGACGCGCTGGCGCGCGACGGCGTGATGACGGTCGAGATCAAGTCGGGTTACGGGCTCGACGTCGCGACGGAGCTCAAGCAGCTGCGCGTGGCGCGGGCGTTGGGTCGTGCGAGCGGCATGCGCATCGTCACCACCTTCCTTGGCGCGCATGCGCTGCCACCGGAGTTTCACGGACGCCAGGGTGCCTATGTCGATCTGGTCGCGGGTGCGATGCTCGACGCGGTCGCGGCCGAGAACCTCGCCGACGCGGTCGATTGCTTCGCCGAGGGCATCGCCTTCACGAATGCGGAGACCAGCCGGATCTTCACGGCCGCGCGGGGGAAGGGCTTGGCGGTGAAGCTGCACGCGGATCAGCTGAGCGATCAGGGCGGCGCGGCGCTGGCGGCGCGCTTCGGCGCGCTCTCCGCCGACCATCTCGAATATTCCAGCGAGATCGGGATCGACGCGATGGGCCGGGCGGGAACCGTCGCGGTGCTGCTGCCCGGCGCATTCTATTTCCTGCGCGAGACGCGGCTGCCGCCGCTCGCCGCGCTGCGCCGCGCCGGCGTTCCCATCGCGTTGGCCACGGATGCCAATCCGGGTTCGTCGCCGATCCTGTCCTTGCTGTTGATCATGAACATGGCCGCGACGTTGTTTCGCATGACGCCGGAGGAAGCGCTGGCCGGCGTCACACGCCACGCGTCGCGCGCGCTCGGACTCGCCGACGAGATCGGCACGCTGGAAATCGGCAAGGCGGCGGATTTCGTGGTTTGGGACATCGAGCGACCCGCGGAGCTCGTCTACTGGGTGGCCAGGACCCCGCTGCACCGCGCCGTCCGCGCCGGCCACATCATTGCGAGCAATCCATGACCGCGACGTTCAGTTTCACCCCCGGGACGACGCCGCTGGTACTCAGCGTGCCCCATGGCGGGACCTATGTGCCGCCGGATCTGCTCGCGCGCATGACGCCCGAGGCGGCGTGCGTGCCCGATACCGATTGGCATGTCGAGAGACTCTATGATTTCGCCTATGGCTTCGGCGCCTCGGTCATCGCCGCGACGCATTCGCGCCTGGTCGTCGACCTCAATCGCGATCCCCTGGGCCAGCCGCTCTATCCCGGCGCAAGCAACACCGAGCTCTGCCCGCTGGGCAGTTTCGCCGATGAACCGGTCTATCCTCCCGGTGCGGCGCCCGACGCGGCGGAGATCGCGCAGCGCGTGGAGCGCTATTGGCGCCCCTATCACGACGCGCTCGCGGCGGAGCTGACGCGCGTTCGCGCCGCTCATGGCGTTGCCATTCTCTGGGACGCGCATTCGATCGTGTCGCGCGCGCCGCGCTTCTTCGCCGGGTCGCTGCCCGATTTCAACCTCGGCACCGCCGATGGCGCGAGCTGTGATGCCGGACTGGCCATGCAGATCGAGGCGCTGCTCGCGGGTGCCGCCGGTTTCACCGCGATTCACAACGGGCGTTTCAAGGGCGGCTACATCACCCGCCGCTCCGGCCGGCCGGCCGAGCGGATTCACGCCGTGCAGCTCGAGATGGCGCAATGCGCCTACATGGACGAGGGTCCGCCCTTCGCGTGGAATCAGCACAAGGCCGAGCGCGTGCGCCCGATCCTGAAAGCCTGTCTGCGGCGATGCCTCGATTGGGCGTCGCGCCCTCAATAGGCGACGAGGGCGTCGAAGGGCACATCGAGGCGCTTGCGCCCCTCGAGAAATCCCAGCTCGATGATGCAGGCGGCGCCACGCACATCGGCGCCCGCCTTGCGCAGCAGCGCGATCGCGGCCGCAAGCGTGCCGCCGGTGGCGAGCACGTCATCGAGCACGACGACGCGTTGCCCCTTGGTGATGGCGTTGCTCTGAATCTCGATGGTGTCCGTGCCGTATTCGAGCTGGTAGGTCAGCGGCACGGTGCTCCCCGGAAGCTTGCCGCGCTTGCGCACCATGATGAAGCCGCAACCGAGCGCGAGCGCGAGCGGGGCGGTCACCAGAAAGCCGCGCGATTCGATACCCGCGAGCAGATCGGGCTTGTGCGGCCGCATGCGCTTGGCGAGCTGGTCGACGCAGCTG
>JANNTF010001129.1:0-5490 GCA_031403455.1 Alphaproteobacteria bacterium
TCCAGGCGCGGCCGAGTTCGGTCGGCGGCTTGATGCCGAGCGGCTCCAGCATGTCGGCGTTGTAGAACATGGCGAGTGTCGTCTGCTGCGTGCCGGGCGAGTAGATCTTGCCCTGATAGCTGTGCTCGGTGAGCGTGGCCGGCACCAGATCCTCCTTGAAGCCGGGCGGCAGATAGCTGTCGAGCGGCAGCAGCATTCCCGCTGCGGCGTAGGTCTGCGTATTCGGCCCGTCATAGACCACGATGTCCGGCGGATTGCCGGCGGCGGCGAGCACGCTGATCTTGTCCGCGAGCTGACCGAACGGCAATTCGCTGACGTCGAGCTTGATGCATTTATTCGCCGCCTGCCACGAGGCGAGCATGTTGGGGAACGGCGGATTGTTGAGCGGCTTGAGCAGGCTCAGCGTGACGACGCCTTTCGGGCAATCGGCGGTGGGCGCGCTGCGTCCGCTCTGGGCCTGCGCGGAGGCGCAACCGAGAGCGAGGACGGTAGCGAGGAGCAGGCTGGGGACGGAATTTCGCATGGGTGCGGTTCCTTGGTTCAAGTGGAAGCTTTGCGGGCGAATGTCTCGAGCAGCATGTCGACGAAGATGCGGCGATCCGCGCCAAAAGCGAAGTGGCAATTCGGCTCGCCTTCGCCGCGGAAATTCGTATCGACCACGGTGCGGCCGATCGTGAGCTTGCCTTGCGTCTCGACGCGGACATTACGAAATTCCGTCGTGATCACGGCCGGGTTCACGAGATAGGCGACGCAGACCGCGTCATGCACCGGCGCCGCGCCGCGTTCCTTCATCGGCTGATTGGCGTCGTAGCCGGAGATGCGCTGCCCGATGAACTTCGACGCGGCGATGCCGGCCGGCGTTCCGAAGCCCGCCATCTTCCGGCAATCATCGCTGGAGACGAGCGCCTGATGCGTCGCGTCGAGCGGCACCATGGTGAGTTTCGGGAATCCCGCCGCCAGCACGGCATCGGCGGCGTCGGCGTCGGCCCAGATATTGAACTCCGCGGCCGGCGTCACGTTGCCGTGGTGATGCGCGCCGCCCATGATCACGATCTCCGGCACGCGCTTGGCGAAGCCGGGGTCGAGCGCCACCGCGGCGGCGATGTTGGTGAGCGGACCGGTGGGCACGAGCACGATCTCCTCCGTCGCCGCGCGGTAGGTCTCGATCAGATATTCCACGGCGTGCCGGCTCTGCTTGCGGCTGACCGCCGGCGGAATCGGCATCTCCTTCACATGCACACCGGTCGCCTTCTTGAGCCGCCGCGGGATCGGGAAATCCTCGCGCGCCAGGGGCTTGCCCACACCCTCGAAGACGGGAATGTCGCCGCGGCCGATGAAGTCGAGCGTGCGCAGCGAATTATCCGTGCAATGTGCGATCTCGACATTGCCGTTGACCGTGGTGACTGCGAGCAGCTGCAGCGCGGGATGCAGCGCCGCCAGCATGATGGCGACGGCGTCATCGGTACCGGTGTCGACGTCGAGAATCAACTTACGTGGCATTGCGACTCCTTCAGGTGACCCGCGCATCCACGGTTCGGATGGCGGCGAGAATATGGGGGACCAGGGCTGCAGCGGGCTCGCGCGCCAGCTGCACATTGGGCGTCGCGCTCGGGCGGATGGCGCCCAGCGCCTTGGTGCCGAGCCGGCGCAGATCGCATACCGTCATGCCGCGCGTGAGCGGCGACGCCAGCTCGATGCTGACCGGCACATGGCGATACTCGATCAGCGTCGGATCGATGAACGGCACGAGCGCGCAGGGATCGTGCAGAGACGCGGTGTCGAGCCCATGCACGCGCTTCAGCGACGCCAGGAAGAAATCCAGCAGATCCGCCATGACACGCGCGACCTTGCCGCCCTCGCGCAGGCGCGCGATGTCCGCCGCGCTGACGCCGACGCGGCGCGTCACGTCCAGCCCGACCAGCCACAGCGGCGCGCCGCTGCGCAGCACGATGTCGGCGGCCTCGGGATCGGCGTAGATGTTGAACTCCGCCACTTCCGTCACGTTGCCGATGCCGGTCGTGCCGCCCATGATGCTGATGCCGCGCAGCCATTGCGAGAGCAGCGGTTCCAGGCTCAGCGCCATCGCCACATTGGTGAGCGCGCCGGTGGCCACCAGCACCAGCTCGCCGCGATTGTCGCGCGCGGTGCGCAGGATGAACTCCACCGCGTGGATGTCGAGCGGCGCGCGATCGGGCTCGGGCAGCTCGGCGCCATCGATGCCGGTCTTGCCGTGAATCGCGCCGCCATGGATCGGTGCCGCCACCAAGGGCCGCGCCGCGCCGCGCGCCACCGGCGTGTTCAGCCCCGCGAGGCGACACAGGCTCAGCGCATTGCGCGTGGTGTGGTCGAGGGTCTGATTGCCGAAGACCGTGGTGATCCCCAGCACATCGAGATGGCACGCCGCATAGAGCAGCGCGACCGCGTCGTCATGGCCCGGATCACAGTCAAGAATAAGCTTCGTCACGTCGCTCAGCCCCTGTCTGCTACGACGCTAACATCAGCTTCGTCGCAGACACAACGCGTTCACGCCGAAGACGGCGCGCAAGTTGACGCATTGGGAGCCGCGTGATCGCATGAAGTGGGATGATGCGGAGGAGCGCATGTTGCGGGTCGCGGTTCTGGACGACTACACGGACGCGGTCCACGCGATCGCCGATTGGCCCGCCCTCGACGGCATCGCCACCGTCGATTTCTTTCGCGATCATCTGAGCGAACTCGATGATCTGGCTGCGCGCCTCGCGCCCTACGACATCGTTGTGGCGGAGCGCGAGCGCACGCCGTTTCCGCGCCCGCTGCTCGAGCGCTTGCCGCGGCTGAAGCTGCTGGTGGCGACCGGCCCCGTGAACTGGTCGATCGATCTCGCTGCAGCTGCAGAGTTCGGCATCACCGTATGCTGCACCGAGGCGCTGTACGACGCGACGCCCGAACTCGCCTGGGGACTCATCCTCGCGCTCACCCGCCGCATCGCCTGGGATCATCAAGCCGTCCGCGCCGGGCAGTGGCAGACCGGGCTGGGCACCAGCCTGACGGGGAAGACGCTCGGCCTGATCGGGCTCGGCAATGTCGGCGCGAGGGTCGCCGCTTTCGGCCGGCTGTTCGGGATGACGCCGATCGCCTGGAGCCGCAGGCTCACGCTCGCCAAGGCGTCCGCGCATGGCGCGGATTGCGTCACGCTCGACGAGCTGCTCCGGCGCGCCGATATCGTCTCGATCCATGTCGTGCTGAGCGCGCAGTCGCGCGGCCTGATCGGGCGGCGCGAGCTCGGATTGATGAAACCCGATTCCTATCTCGTCAACACGTCGCGCGGCCCGATCGTCGACGCGGACGCGCTGCTGGAGACCCTCGAAGCGCGGCGCATCGCCGGCGCCGCGCTCGACGTGTTCGATGTCGAGCCGCTGCCCGCCGATCATGGCTTGCGTCGCCTCGACAACGTCGTGCTCACACCGCATGTCGGCTACATCACGATCGAGCAGTATCGCCTGTTCTATGGCCAGGCGATCGAGAACATCCTCGCCTTCGTCCGCGGCGCGCCGATGCGATTGCTGCATATGCCCTGAGCGGTTGCGCGCCGATTCTCGGGTTGTGCAAGCGTCCGGACGCGATAGGCTGCCTACGATCTGATCGAACGATCGCGCGTAGTCAGTGGAGGGGAAAATGACGAACAGGATTTCAGTCGGTCGCCGGTTCTTCGGCGCAGCGGTGCTGCTGCTCTGCGGCGTGGCGGGCATGAACGGCCTGGCCGTCGCGCAGTCCAAGGAGCCGTTCACGCTGGGCGTGGCGCTGCCCACCACGGGGTCGGCGGCGCCGTTCGGCCTGGATCAGATCCAGGCGCTCGAATGGGCGATCGCGGACATCAACGCCGCTGGCGGCGCGGGTGGACGCAAGCTCAACGCGGTCATCCTCGATACCCAGGCGCGGCCGCAGGTCGGCATCGACGTCGTCACGCGTCTGGTGAGCGTGGAGAAGGTGCCGCTCGTGATCTCGGGATTCAGCGCGGTCGCCGCGGCGATCGCGCCGGTGGTCAACCGCAGCAACGTCCTGACCTTCATCATCGGCGCGAATTCGCCGCGCATCGCGACGATGGGCGACTACGTCTACACGACCTATCCGCTGGCCGACGTCGATCTCACGCTGCTGGCGAAGTACGCGCGCGAGGAACTCAAGAAGACGCGTGCGGCCGTGCTGCATCTCAACGACGAGAGCGGCGTCTATGGCGCGCGTGTGTTCCGCGAGGCTTTCGAGAAGCTCGGCGGGCAGATCGCCGCGTATGAAAGCTACGAACCCAACTCGACGGACTACACCGGCGCCATCCTGAAGATCCGCGCCGCGAACCCGGAAATCGTGCATTTGCAGGGCAATGCCGGCGATTCCCCGCAAGCGATCGCGCAGCTTCGCCAGCTCGGCGTCAAGGTGCCGATCACGTCCTACACGGCGGCCTACAATCCGCAGATGGTCAAGCAGATCGGCGCCGCGGCCGATGGCCTCATCGTCGCCTCGCTGGCGCCGGGCGTCGCGGATTCACCCGCCGTCGCCGCCTATGTCGAGCGCTGGAAGAAGGAGAAGGGACGCGAACCGAACAATGTGCCCGTGACCCAGTACGTCCATGACGGCGCCTACATCATCAAGGCGCTGGTCGAGCATCTCGACAGGACCAATACGCCGCTCACCGGCGAGAATCTGCGCAAGGCCCTGCTCGAGGTAAAGACGTTTAAGCTGCCGCTCACCGGCGATGTCACGATCAACGAGAACCACACCGTGCTGAAGCCGGTCTATCTCCTGGAAGTGAAGGGCGGCGCCTTCGTGCCGATCCGCGTCTACCAGTAAGCCGCGGCGACGACGATCCGCGCGGCGATGTTCGATCGCACCATCCTGCTCCAGGTGCTGTGGACGAGCATCGCCAGCGCGAGCTTCCAGATTCTTCTCACCATCGCCTTCGCGCTGGTCCTCAAGGTGACGAAGATCTGGAACTTCACGCAACCCGCGTTGATGGGTGTCGCGTTCTACACGATGTTCGTGGCGATCAACTGGCTGAGCCTGCCGCTGCTGGTCGCGGTCCCGATCGCGTTCCTCGTCACCGCGGTGCTGGGGCTGGGCGTCGAGCGCGTCGCCTTCGCGACGCTGCGCGCACGCGGCTCCGAGTCGATCACCTTCTTCATCTTCACGCTCGTTTTCGCGCAGTTCGTGATCTACGTGCTCACGCTGATCTTCACCACGGAGCCGGTGTTCATGTTCGCCAACATGATGTCGCCGATCACGCTGGTGGGTGACGTGGTGGTCAGCGAGTGGGACGTCCGCGCCATCGTGATCGCCGCCACGCTGACGATCGCCCTGTTCCTGTTCCTGCGCTTCACGCGCGCCGGGCAGTTCATGATTGCCGTCGCCGACAATGCCGAACTCGCGGAAGTCTATGGCATCAGCAGGAACCAGTCCTACGCCTTGGCGATGGTGATCGCCGCGCTTTTCATTGCAGTGGCGATGTATCTGTTCGGG
>JANNTF010001130.1:0-2679 GCA_031403455.1 Alphaproteobacteria bacterium
TGCTCGGCCATCACGACCGAGGTGTTGTACATGCTCTGATACTCGCGGTTGGTCAGCAGGATGACCTTCTCGCCCTTGTAGCCGCCTTCCTGCAGCAGGCGCTTCGCCTTGTCCTTGTTCTTCTGGTTGTAGAGCTCCTTGCCGACATCCGAGTAATAGGCGCTGCCGTTGAATTGCAGCGCGTGATGGAGCTTGTAGGCGCCGTCGCTCGCGGCCTCCATCAGCTCTTCCATGTCCATCGCGGCCTGGATCGCCTGCCGGATTTTGGGGTTGTCGGTCGGCGGGAAGGAGAAGTTCGGATAGGTCACGTGCAGCCAGAAACTGTCGAGCCGCACCATCTTCAGCGCCGTATTGGACGACAGACGTTTCTGCATCAGCGTCGGCACGTCCTCGACGCCATGCACTTCGCCGACTTCGAGCGCCGCGATGCGCGCCGCCGGCTCGGTCATCATCTTGAACGTGACCGTATCGAGGCAGGCCGTCTTCGCGCCGCCGAAGCCGAGCACGTCCTTGTGCCGCGTGTCGGCCTTGTAGCCGTCGAAGCGCTTGATCTTCACATGGCTGTCGCCGACGAATTCGACGAGCTGGAACGGGCCCGAGCCGATGATCGGGAGCTGGTTGGGTGCCGCGTCCTTGTTCTCCTTGGGGATCACGACGATCGGCGTAGTGAAGGCCGAGAAACTTTCCATGAAGGTCGGGCGCGCTTCCTTGATCGTGACGACGAAGGTGGCCGGATCCGGCGCTTCCCATTTCGCGACGATGTCGAGGATCGAGCGGTCGATGCCGACGCGCTTGTAGCGCTCGAACGACGCCAGCACGTCTTCGGACGTGAGCGCATTGCCGTTGTGGAACCTGGCGCCCGGCCGGATCTTGAACGTATAGGTGAGCTTGTCCGCACTCTCCTGCACGGACTCGGCGAGTTCGAGCATCGGATTCATGTTCTCGTCGCGCGTCAGCAGCGACTCGAAAATATTCATGGTCACGTTGCGCGGCGCCGCCGCGTTGGTCGCGTGCTGATCGAGCGTGGCGACGCGCGCCTCGAGCGCGAAGATCAGATCGCCGCCCTTGCGCGGGCATTCGAAGCCCTGAGATGCCGCGAAATCCGCCACGCACAGCAGCCCCGTGCTTCCCAGCGCCAGGCTGCGCCAGCGAGTTGTCAGCATCGTCATCCCGAATTCCCCCCTTGAATGAACATCCCGGTGATCTGAGCGGATGGAATACCCGCCCGTCGTCGAACCCGCATGAGCGATGGCGCGACATATGCCAGGATCATGGCCGACGCCGTCGCAGACGGTCAATCCGGGGGAGTTCGATGCATCCGTTGCTGGGTTATGTGGATCGCTGGAGCGCGAAGCCAGGCGAGACGATCAAGCTGATGGTGAGCTCGGCCGGGGATGCGCCGTTCGAGGCGCGTTTCGCGCGCATCATCTGCGGTGATCCAAATCCACGCGGGCCCGGCTATCGGGAGATCGCGATGCCCCACGACGTCTCGGGGACTCATCCCGGGCTCGACCAGAAGATCCATCTCGGATCATCGGGGCGCGTGAAGCGGGTGGATTTCTCGGCGGGCGTTCAAAGTCTGGTCTTCTGCGCGACTCTCTGGCCGACGACGCCGATGCGTGGCCGGCAGGTGGTGATGAGCTGGCGCAGCGCCACGGGCGCATTGCTCACGCTGGAGATCGATCGCGATGGCATCGCGGCGAGCTTCACAAGCGGCGGCAAGGCAACGCGCATCGCGACCGGAAGGCAGGTGCTCGAGCGCGCCTGGTACGACGCTTGGCTCGCACTCGACCTGCGCACCGGTCGGCTCTCGGTCGGGCAGCGGCCGCGGGAGCTGCATCCGACCTTCGACGATTCGGGCGAAGCGAGCGCGGCGGTCACGGCGGCGCTCGCACTGGGCGCCGGCCGTGCATGTTTCGCCGCCTTGGCGGATGGCGATGACTCGGCGCCGCCCTCCTGTCACATGAACGGCAAGTTGGAGCGGCCCTGCTTCTGGTCCGGCGTTCCCGCCGAACACGCGCTTGCGGCGCAACGTCTGGCGCTGCCTGACGCGTCGCCGACGGGTCTCATCGCGTGTTGGGATTTCTCGCGCGGCATCGCGACTCTCGAGATCACCGATATCGGCCCCTATCGCTTCCACGGCACGGTTGAGAATCTGCCGACGCGCGCGATGACGGGATCGACGTGGTCGGGGCGGGAATATCGCTGGAGTCATGCGCCCGAGGAATGGGGTGCGATCCATTTTCACGACGATGATCTCGGCGATGCCGGATGGAAGCCGGCGCTGGAGATCAAGATTCCCGGTAGCTGGCCATCCGGGATCTATGCCGTTCACCTCAAGAGCGAACATGGCATCGACAACGTGCCTTTCGTGGTGCGCCCGGCCGATGGCGCGCCCAAGGCGCGTGTCGCCATCCTGCTGCCGACCGTGAGCTATCACGTCTACGGCAACTACGTGCGGCCCGGTTGGGGAAAGCAGAACCGCGCGCGGGCGCTCGAATGGGGGGCGATCACGCATACGCCCGACGAGAATCCGGAACTCGGCCTGTCGCCCTACAACTACCATTCCGATGGCAGCGGCGTGTCGGTCGCCAGCATGGCGCGTCCGATGATCGACAAGCGCGTGAATCATTTCGAGATGATGGATCCCGCCGAATACGGCTCGGGCTGCTACTGGGT
>JANNTF010001131.1:0-3264 GCA_031403455.1 Alphaproteobacteria bacterium
ATCGCGGGGGACGCTGCGGGCTGGGAGACGGTCAATCAGGGGTTAGTGAATATTGGAGTCGGGCTGTTTAACATCCCGATTGGGATTCTGAACGCGGTCATGGACGGGCTTGAAAAAATCACCGGGCTACAACTGCCAGAGTACAGCTGGGACGGCGTGATGGCCGGCATGTCAGCTCTCCATCGGCGTGCGTTCGCGTCCGTAGAGCACGATGTCGAAGCGATAGCCCAGCGCCCATTCGGGCTTGGTCAGGTCGAGATCGAATTGCGCGACCAGCCGATCTCGCGCCTGTGCGTCGGGGATCGTCGTCAGCATCGGATCGAGCGCCAGCAGCGGATCGCCGGGGAAATACATCTGCGTGACCAAACGCGTGAGGAAGCTCGGCCCGAACAGAGACATATGGATATGGGCGGGCCGCCACGCGTTGGTGTGGTTGCGCCAGGGATAGGCGCCGGGCTTGATGGTGACGAATTGGTAGCGGCCCTCGGCATCGGTCACCGCGCGGCCGGCGCCGGTGAAGTTGGGATCGATCGGCGCATCGTGCTGGTCGGCGACATGGATGTACCGTCCGGCCGCATTGGTCTGCCAGATCTCGATCAGCGTGTTCGGCACGGGACGACCGCCTTCGTCGAGCACACGGCCGGCAATGATGATGCGTTCGCCCTGCGGCGGCTGCGCGTGATGGCTTGTCAGGTCGCTATCGGTCGGGCCGAGGCTTTCATGCCCGTAGAGCGGCCCCGTCAGCTCGGACAGCGTCTGCGGAATCACGATCAGCGCCTGCTTGGGCGCGCGCAGCGCGGTGCTCCGATAGGCGGTCGCCGCATAGGGCGGGTGCGCGGCGAGGCTCGTACGCGTGTGGATGGCCGTCATGTCGCGTTCCTCCGTATCCCCGGCGCGCCGCCCGGGTCCACCGGTGAGGTCGCAGTCTGGCGTGGCGCCTCCCGGCTGTCACTCGCGCCGACACGCGCCTCTGCTCGGCCTTGCCACATCCGGAGTCGCGTTGCTGCTCGATGAATTCGCCCATCTCGCGCTAGGTCGTCGTGTTGATCGCGTTGCCGTGCCGCGGAAATGCAGGACGCGCGGCGACGGGGTCGTCAACTTCGTGGCCTTGCGCGTGTGGTGCTTCACCGAGCGGAGATGCTCGATCATCGGATGGCCGGAGAAGCCGAGCCTGCCGGCGACCCACGAGCTCTTGGCCTTGGTCTGCACGAAAGGGCGAAGTTGTGCGCTGTATTTGGCTACAATCCTCGGCCGGTTGGAGGGGGCGCTTGGCGACGAATTCCGGGTCAAGAGTCCCGCTGACATGGAGAATGTACCTTGCGGTGACGCGATGCCATTCGCTACGGGATTATCTCATGGAGAGTGACGCCGCTGCGGCCGAGGAGTTCGACTTCATCATCGTCGGCGCGGGCTCGGCTGGCGCGGTGCTCGCGCATCGCTTGAGCGCCGATGGCGCCCATACCGTGCTGGTGCTGGAATTTGGCGGCAGCGACCGCTCGGTCTTTATCCAGATGCCGAGCGCGCTGGCGATCCCGATGAACTCGCCGCGTTACGATTGGGGCTACCGCACCGAGCCTGAGCCGAATCTCGGCGGCCGCGAGCTGCATTGTCCGCGCGGCAAGGTGCTCGGCGGCTCGTCGTCGATCAACGGCATGGTCTATGTCCGTGGCAACCCGCTGGATTTCGACCGCTGGGAAGAGGAGGGCGCGCGCGGCTGGGGCTATCGCGACGTGCTGCCGTATTTCCGCCGCGCCGAGACGAGGGCGGCGGGCGGCGACGCCTATCGCGGCGACCAGGGCCCGCTGCACACCAGCTACGGCAGGCTCGCCAATCCGCTCTATCGCTGTTTCGTCGAAGCGGCGAAGCAGGCGGGATACGCCGAGAGCGAGGATCTCAACGGGTTTCGCCAGGAGGGCTTCGGGCGGTTCGACATGACCGTCCATCACGGCAGGCGCTGGTCGGCGGCCAACGCCTATCTGCGTCCGGCGCGGCGGCGGTCGAATCTCGAGCTGCGCACGCATTGCCTGGCGACGCGGATCCTTTTCGATGCGCGACGCGCGGTCGGCATCGTCTATCGCCGTGGCGAGCGCGAGACGACCGTGCGCGCGCGTCGCGAAATCCTCCTGGCCGGCGGGCCGATCAACACCCCGCAGCTGCTCGAACTCTCCGGCGTCGGTCGGCCCGCGGAGCTGGCGCGCCACGGCATCGCCGTGACGCAGGCGCTGCCGGGTGTTGGCGAGAATCTCCAGGATCATCTGGAGTTCTATTTCCAGCTCGCCTGCACCCAGCCGATCACCCTCTATTCCTCGCTGGGGCCGCTCGCCAAGGCGCGCATCGGATTGCGCTGGCTATTGGCCAAGGACGGGCTGGGCGCCACCAATCATTTCGAGGTCGGCGGTTTCATCCGCAGCCGCGCCGGCGTGAGATATCCCGACATCCAATATCATTTCCTGTCGCTGGCGATTTCCTATGACGGCAGCCGCAAGGTCCGGCGCCACGGGTTCCAGGCCCATGTCGGCCCGATGCGCTCGAAATCGCGCGGCTGGGTCAAGCTACGCTCGGCCGATGCGCGCGATCGTCCGCGCATCCTCTTCAACTACATGAGCCACCCCGATGATTGGGCGGAGATGCGTGCCGGTGTCCGCCTGACGCGCGAGATCTTCGCGCAGTCCGCCTTCGAACCCTTTCGCGGCGAGGAGCTGGCGCCCGGCAGCGCGGTGATTTCGGACGAGCAGATCGATGGCTTCATCCGGGATCATGTGGAGAGCGCCTATCACCCCTGCGGCACCTGCCGCATGGGCGATCCCACCGATCCGATGACGGTCGTCGATTCGGAGGCGCGCGTGATCGGCCTCGGGCAGTTGCGTGTCGTGGATTCATCGATCATGCCCTCGATCACGACAGGCAATCTCAACGCGCCGACGATCATGCTCGCGGAGAAAGCCGCCGATCACATCCTCGGCAATCCGCTCCTCGCCCCCTCGAACGCGCCAAGCTTCGTCGCCCCCGATTGGGAAACGACGCAGCGTTAGAGCGCGAGCAAACGGCACCACCCCCACCCCAACCCTCCCCCACAAGGGGGGAGGGGGTTCATCGTGCGAGCGGCACCGTCACCCCAAGCACAACAGACTCCCTCCCCCCTTGTGGGGCAGGGCTATCGCATATGACTGAGCACATCGAGGAGGAAGGCATCGTCCCATCCTGCGCGTTTGATTTTCTGGCGCATGGATGTGGGCTCGGGGTGGGCTCGGATGATGTTGATGG
>JANNTF010001132.1:0-2239 GCA_031403455.1 Alphaproteobacteria bacterium
CTTGCCGAAGCCGAGCGCCTTGTCGAGGCTGACGATGGTGCCGCAGAAGATCAACAAATTGCTCGGCGGCGCCCCGGGCACGCGCTCACGGAAGATCCGGATCACGTCATCGGGATGCAGGAACGCGGCCACCGGCACGTCCTGGTACTTGCGACCGTCGACCCAGCTGCGCATCACGCAATCGTCCCAGCGCGCGCGCATCGCCTCGAACGGCCACATGACCGGCGCCAGCACGTTGGGCGTGAGCTGCTTGCTCCAGGGAATCGACGTCTTCTCGAGCGCGCGATCGGTGTGGTCGCTGCCGACGCCGACATAGAGCTGGTCGGCGAGCAGCAACACGATCTCGACCTCGCCCGAGGAATGCGAGGATTGCACTTCCGCCTCGCCCCCGGTGGTCAGGGCATGAGTCGCGATCGGATAGATCCGCGGCGCCGGGATATCGAGCGCGATGCGGATGCCTTCCTTGGCGACTTCTTCCTGATGCGCCACCGCCGTCTCGGGCTTGCGCGTCGCGGAGCCGAGATTGTACATCCGCGCCACGTCGAAGCGACGCAGCGCGCTGCTCTTGCCATCGTCGATCGTCAGCTCAACTCGCATCATCAATCAATGTCCTCGTGCGTCAGGTCGAAATCTTCACGCCGAGTTCGGCGGCATCGAGCGCAGCGGGATCGAGGCCGGGCCCGCGATGGCGTCGCCACATCCAGATCCGCTTGAGCATCCGCCGCTCGATCGGCTCGGATCCGTCTTCATAGCCGGCGCGACCATGGATGGTCTGCAAATTATTGGTGAAGAGCATGTCGCCGCGCTGCAAACGAAACACGTAGTGCAGTTCCGGCCGCTGCATCATCGCATCGAGATAATCGAGCGCCGCACGCTGGCGCTCATCGAGGGGCGTGCCGGCGAGCGCCATGCCCGGCTCGATCATCACGCGCGCGTAATGGATGAAGATCTCCTCGTCGCGCCGTTCGAAGACCGGTTTGACGATCGTCTTCGGTCCCGCCGGCCAGGTGTGCAGCTGGGGCGGCAGGAAGTGAAAGGGCTGATAGAGAATCGCCAGCAGGTCCGGCCGCTCGGCCAGCAGCGCATCGTGCAAGCTCGCCGCCGCGGCGATCATGCTGTCGCCGCCGCTGCGCGCGGCATGGACGCACGCCAGGGCGATGTAGCAAGGCGGGCGCGGCTCGAGGCACCCGTTGTCGGTATGCATCGCCGACAACCGGTTGCTCGCGCCCAGGCGCGTGGGGTCCTTGTTCACCGCCCCACGGTCGGTCACCGTGAACAGGCGCCGATCGGCTCTGAGCCCCTGGCGCATCGGGCGCCCGAGATAATTCGCGATCCCCCACGCGACGATGCCCGCTTCGTCGTCGCTGTAGGGATCGAGGTCGAGCCCCACGAGCGTGACGAGTCCGGGCCCGTCATCGAGCAGCGCGCGCAGCCGCGGGATCTCGACGGCGAGGGATGGCAACCGGAAATCCTCCTGCTCCACGGTATCGAGATCCAGGCCATTGGCCCGGATGATCGTCATCGCGGCGGCGATCTCATGCTGCAGGGACGCGGGCACGCGCCAGCGCAGGCGCGGCGCGATCGCCTCGATATCCGCGCGTTGCCAGCGCCACTCCGACTGGCCCGACGCGCGCAACGGCGTGCAACCCGGCCAGCGCTCGGCCCGTTGCAGCAGGTCGAGCATGCTGTCTCCCCGAATTTCAGGCGACCGGCGCGGTCGCGTCGCGAAACTTCTTTTAGCAATACCAAACGAGCGTTCAAATAGCGCAATCCATGGAACCGACACACGCCCCACGCGAGACCGACATCCTGATCATCGGTGCCGGGGCCGCCGGCGCAGCGGCGGCGTGGCGCCTGGCGACGAGCGGCATCGCCGTCACCTGCCTGGAACAGGGCGATTGGGTCGATCAGCGTCGCGCGCCGCAGCTGGACGCGGATTGGGAGCGCATCCGCCAGCGCGCCTGGCATCCCAACCCGAATATCCGCCGCGCCCCGGCCGATTATCCGATCGATGACCAGGACTCACCCATCCGCCCGCTGCTGTTCAATGGCGTCGGCGGATCCACCGTGATGTGGTCGTGCCACGCGCCGCGCATGCAGCCGTCTGATTTTCGCATGCGCAGCCTCGATGGCGTCGGGCGCGACTGGCCGCTCGGCGACCCCGAGCTCGCGCCCTATTACCCGCTCAACGAGCCGATGATTGGCGTGTCCGGCGCCGCCCGCGGCCCCGCCAAGCCGC
>JANNTF010001133.1:0-2510 GCA_031403455.1 Alphaproteobacteria bacterium
TCGGCAGCCGCAGCGCCGCGAGCAGCACGGCGCGATAGCCCGAGATCGTGGCCTGCGACGAGAGCACGTCCATCGCCTGCGCGCGCGTGATGCGCGGCACCAGCTCCATCGCGAAGGCGGCGATCCCGCGCTCGGCATAGCCGGCGACCTGCTCCTTGTTGCGATAGGGATCGAGCATCGCCACGAGGACCGCGCCGCGCTTGAGCGCCGCCGCCTCGTTGAGCCCCTCGAGGCCGGTCATCGGCCGGCTGACCTTGAGCACGATGTCGGCGTCACCGACCGTGGCCGCGTAATCCGCCGCCAGCGTCGCGCCCGCATCGACGAAGCTCTGATCCGGGATCGAGGCGCCCGTGCCGGCGCCGGCCTCGACAATGATGTCGAGCCCAAGCGCTTTCAGACGCTTGACCGTGTCGGGCGTCGCCGCCACGCGGCGCTCGCTCGGTCGGCGTTCCCTGGGAATGGCGAGTTTCATGCGCGTTGTGCCTCTGAGCCTGCGTGCGAGCGATTCGTTGTGCAGCGCGCAAAATGCCCTGTGCGCCCGGGCTTGCCAAGGGCGGCCGCGCGTCAGGACGCTTCCGGGACCTTCGCGTGCTTCAGCGCGGCCGCCTGGCGGCGCGCCAGCGCCTTGACCTCGAAGCCTTGGGTGAGGTCGTGAAAGAGGCGGTGCCAGTTGATCTCGGCCTTGAGATGGAGGAACACCGAGCCGAGGCCGATCGCGGCGCGATCCATCAGCACGAATTCGCGCGGCGGGCGCACGCCGCCGAGCCGACGCAGCTCGGCATGGACCTTCTCCGCCACCTCGCGGCCGTAGACGCCGGAATTCGTCTCCTCGATCAGCCGCGAGCGGTCTTCCATCAGCGGCGCATAGACGAAGGCGGCCCAGCGATTGAGCGTCGCGACCGTCTCCTTCGAGAGATCGCGGAAACCCCAGGTCTCATAGGCGTGGACGGCGAGCTGCTCGTCGCCGTCGCGCAAGGCGCGATAGAGATCGATCACCCCGCCGACGAAGCGCGGCGGGAAGACGCGGATGGCGCCGAAATCCAGCAGGTTGACGTCGCCATCCGCACGGATCGTGTAGTTGCCGAGATGCGGATCGCCGTGGATCACGCCGTAGCGATAGAACGGCACATACCAGGCGCGAAACATGTTGAGCGCGATGGCATTGCGCCGCGCGACCGGCGCGTCCTTCGACTCCAGCAACTTCTGGCCGTCGAGCCAGCTCATCGTCAGCAGCCGCTTGGTGGACAGCGACGCAACCGGTTCCGGCACGTGCACATGCGCTTCCTCGTCCAGCATATGCGCGTAGAGCCGCATGTGCCGCGCCTCGCGGTCGTAGTCGAGCTCCTCGGCCAGCCGCGCCGCGATCTCCTTGTGGATCTCCGCGGTGTCGATCGCGCGATCGTAGCGCTCATAGACGCCGAAGATCAGCTTGAGCTGGCGCAGATCGGCGCCGACCGCCGAGTCCATATCCGGGTATTGCAGCTTGCACGCGACACGCGCGCCGTCCGGCAAGGTCGCGCGATGGACCTGCCCCAGCGACGCCGCCGCGGCCGCGACGCGCTCGAAGCTCGCAAACCTCGCTTGCCAATCAGCGCCCAGTTCGCTCTGCATGCGCCGCTTGACGAAGACCCAGCCCATCGACGGCGCATTGGATTGCAGCTGGATCAGCTCCTGCACGTATTCGTCGGGCAGCGCGTCGGGAATGGTCGACATCAGCTGCGCGACCTTCATCAGCGGACCCTTGAGTCCGCCGAGCGCCGCACGCAGCTCGGCCGCGTGCTTGCCGCGATCCATCTTGACGCCGAGCACGCGCTCGGCGGCGAAGCGTGCGCCCAGTCCGCTCACCGCGGCGCCGACGCGCGCATAGCGCGCGAGCCGGCCGCCCAGCGTGTTCTCGTCGCGATCGCTCAACGCAACGCTTCGAGTTCGTCGATAAAGCCCGAAATCACCGAGAGGCCGCCATTCCAGAATTGCGGATCCGCGGCATCGAGTCCGAACGGCGCGAGCAGCTCCTTGTGGCGCTTGGTGCCGCCGGCGCGCAGCAGATCGAGATAGCGCTCGGCGAACCCGGCCGGCGCGCGCTGATAGGCCGCGTAGAGCGAATTCACCAGGCAGTCCCCGAAGGCATAGGCATAGACGTAGAACGGGGAGTGGATGAAATGCGGGATGTAGGCCCAGAAATTCGCGTATTCCGGATCGAACCGGAATGCCGGCCCCAGACTCTCGCGCTGGATCTCGAGCCAGATCGCGCCGAGCCGCTCGGGCGTCAATTCGCCGGTCCGGCGCTCGTCATGGACGCGGCGCTCGAACTCGTGCAGCGCCACTTGGCGCACCACCGTGTTCAGCATGTCCTCGACCTTGGAGGCCAGCATGACGCGCCGGCGCCGGGGCGCGGTTTCGCGCTCGAGCAGGGAGCGGAAGGTCAACATCTCGCCGAACACGGAGGCGGTCTCCGCGAGCGTCAGCGGCGTGTCCGCCATGAGCGCGCCCTGACCCGCCGCCAGCACCTG
>JANNTF010001134.1:0-3226 GCA_031403455.1 Alphaproteobacteria bacterium
GATTCCGCACGCTCGATGGCGCCGAAGTCGCGGCGGAAGCGCATGACATCGGCGTCTGCATGGTGTCGATGGAGCGTGTCCATCGTGCGGTCACGCTGACCGGCGCGATGTGCATCGGCGTCGCCGCGCGCATCGACGGCACGCTCGCGCATGCGCTGGCGACCGCGGGGCATGGTGATGAAGTGCGTGTCGGCAATCCCTCGGGCGTGGTGTCGGTCGGCGCCGAGGTGACGCGATCACCCGAGTGGCGCGCCCGGAGCGCCGTCGTCTTCCGCACCACGCGCCGCTTGATGCAGGGCGAAGTCGCGGTCCCGCTCTGACGCCAAGCGCGCGGCCGAGTGTTGCACCGCGCTGGCCGGCATGATGGTATTCGCGAGGGTTGATATGACAAGTCGGGGGGGGGGAGAGACAGCGCGCATGACCGAGATCCGCGACATCACGATCACGCGGTTCGCCTTCGCGCGTGACCGGATCATCGGCGATTCCCAGGTGAAGATCGCGGAATGCCACGTCGGCGCGCTCGAGATCCACTGCGACGATGGCCTCACCGGGCTGGGATTCTTCCTCAACCTGTTCCATCCCCTGCCCGACCGCGCCGAGCTCGATCGCGTCTTTCGCCTCGAGGCCTTGCCGGGGCTGATCGGCAAGCCGCCGGCGGGCCTGATCCATCGCGTCACGCGCCCGCGCGGCGGCGCCAATCGCGCGCTGAGCTTCGGCTTCGGCGAGGCGATCGATCAGGCGCTGTGGGACATCGCCGCCAAGCAGGCGGGGCTGCCGCTCTATCGCTATCTCGGCGGCACCAGCCCACGCGTGCGCGCCTATGCGAGCGGTCTCGATTTCCATCTCTCGGATGCCCAGTACGTCGAGTTCTTTCGGCAGGCGCGCGCGCTGGGTTTCGATGCGTTCAAGATCAAGGTCGGCCATCCCGAGCTCGCCTGGGACCTCAAGCGGCTGCGGCTGCTGCACGAAGCCGTCGGCGCCGGCGCGACCGTGATGGTCGACGCCAACGAAGCCTGGACGCCGAAGGAGGCGATCCGCCGCCTGCACGCCTATCGCGACGCCGGCCACGACATCCTGTGGATCGAGGACCCTTGCATCCGCGATGACTACGAGGGTCTGCGGCAAGTCGCGGAGGCCGTGCCGTTCGCGAACATCAACACCGGCGAATATCTCGACCTCACGAGCAAGCGCCGCCTGATCCAGGCGCGCGGCGTCGACATCCTCAACGTCCATGGCAAGCCGAGCGACGTGATGCGCGCCGGGTTTCTCGCGGCCGAATACGGCGTGCGCGTCTCGCTCGGCAACACGTTCCTCGAACTCGGCGTGCACATGGCGGCGGCGCTGCCCGAGGTCGATTGGCTCGAATACTCGTTCCAGAACTACAATCACCTCGTCGAGACGCCGATCGTGTTTCGCGACGGTTATGCCTTCGCGCCGGATCGTCCCGGCCACGGATTGACGCTCTCGACGGCGGCGCGTCAGCTTCATGCGGTGGACAATGTCGCGGCCGGCCTGCGCCCGGCGCCACCGTCGCCGATCCGACTCTAGAACCAAGCAACCCTGGGGGAACCGAAGATGACGAACATGACCCGCCGCACCGCGCTCGGCGCGACCGCGGCCGCGACCATCGCGCTGACGGCGCCCAAGCTGCGCGCGCAGACGGCGCCAAAGCTCACCTACTGGCATCATTTCACCAGCCAGGAGGAGTTCACGGGCCTACAGAAGGTGATGGCGCTGTTCAAACAGCGCTTCCCCAACGTCGCGCTGACGCAGGAGAACATCCCGAATCCCGAGTACATGACGAAGTTCACGGCGGCCGTGATGGCCAAGACGCGGCCGGACATCACGATGATCGCGGCGGAGCGCCTACCGGACATGCTCGCGATGGACGGGCTCGTCGATATCACGGCGCGCGTGGACGGCTGGGCGCAGAAGGCGAATTTCCCCGAGGATCGCTGGCGCGGCGCCACGTCGAAGGGGAAGATCTACGGCGTCCCCGCCTTCACCTTCGTCGATTGGGTCTATTACCGGAAGGATTGGTTCGAGCAGGCCGGGATCAGCGGACCGCCCAAGACGCTCGACGAATTCGTCGACGCCGCGAAAAAGCTCACCGACCCGTCGAAGAACCGCTATGGCTTCGGCATGCGCGGCGGCACCGGCGGCTTCGCCTACATCATCGATCTGATCGAGGCCTTCGGCTCGCAATTCGTCGTCGACGGCAAGAACGCGATGGACAAGGCCAAGACCCTCGCCGCGATCAAGTGGTTCTCGGACCTCCATGTCGTCCACAAAGTGGTGCCGCCGAGCGCGCCCAATGACGGGTTCCGCCAGATCATGGAGGGCTTCAAGACGGGCCAGACCGCGATGACCTGGCATCACACCGGATCGCTGGTCGAGATGGTGCGCGCGCTCAAGCCCAACGAGTTCGGCACGGCGAGCAAGCCGGCCGGCCCAGCGTCGCGCGTCGCGCGGCTAGCCTATCTCTACAACGGCCTCATGAAGAAGGACTCGGAACAAGCCGCCTGGGACTGGATCAGCTTCTGGGGCGAGCCCGATCCCTCGATCGCCTTCCTCGACGAGACCGGTTATTTCCCGGCCAACGCGCAGATCGCCCGCGATTCGCGCATCACCGGCAATCCGCTCTACAGCCCGGCCGCCGAGACGCTCGGCTTCGGCCGGCTGCCGCCGAGCTTCGTGGGCTATGCCGGCTGGGCGCAGAACGTCGTGCTGCCGGAGTTCCAGAAGGTTCTCGTCGGTCAGCAGAACGCCGAGCGCGCGACGGATGCGATCCTCAAGGGTCTCGATGCGGCGATCAATTGAGCCATGAAGATCACGGACATCCGCTGCTACCTGCTGGACGAACCCTATGCGGGTGATCCGTACCGATGGCGCGCGGGCCTGCCCGGTTCCGGCGACGGCACGCCGGACGGGAAGGTGCCGCGCGTCGCGGTTCTTCGTGTCGACACCGACGAAGGCATCACCGGCTGCGTGAAGATCAATCGCGGCGAGGCGGTCATGAGCGTGGTGCAGCGCCGGCTCAAGAAGCTGATCGGCGAAGACCCGCTGCTCGGCGAGCGGCTCTGGCATCTGGTGTGGGAGATCGACCGGCTCGAGGAGTTCCAGCTCCATCACATGAGCCTGCTCGACATGGCGGCGTGGGACATCAAGTCGCGCAAGGCCGGCCTGCCGCTCTACAAGCTGCTCGGCGGCAACAGCGCCAAGGTGC
>JANNTF010001135.1:0-15643 GCA_031403455.1 Alphaproteobacteria bacterium
GGCCTCGCCGGCTACCATCAGAAGAGCCGCAGCCTGAAGCTGCTCGGCGTCGTCGCGATGGGGCTGCACCCGATCCCCTATTACATCGTCGCGTTCGTCCTGCTGATCGTGTTCGGCTTCCTCTGGCCGGTGCTGCCGATCTCCGGCGGCTCGGCGATGAACCTGCCCCAGGGATTCACGGCGGCGTTCATCCTCAGCGTCCTCAAGCACTCGATCCTGCCCGCGGCATCGCTGATCCTGCTCGGACTCGGCGGCTGGTTTCTCGGCATGCGCTCGCTAGTGTCGAACGTGGTGACCGATGATCACGTCGTCTATGCCGAGATCGGCGGCGTCGACCGCCATCGGATCCTCGGCTCCTACGTGATGCGCAGCGCGCTCGTGCCGCAGCTCACCGGACTGGCGATGTCGCTGGGCGGCATCTTCAACGGCGCGATCATCACCGAGAGGGTGTTCGGATATCCCGGCGTCGGCACGCTGCTGATCGACGCGGTCTATGCCGGTGATTACGGCCTCGTGCTCGGGGTCACGACGGTGTCGATCATCGCGGTGTCGTTCGCCGTCTTCGTGATCGACACGCTCTACCCGCTGCTCGATCCGCGCGTGCAGGCGGGCTGACACGATGGCGCGAATCCTCATCGATCTGCTGCGCTACAACATCGAGTTCCGCATCGGCATCGTGCTCGTCGGCATCGTGCTCGCACTCGCGAGCCTGTCCGTCCTCTCGCCCTATCCGCCGCTCGACGTCTATGTCGTCGCACCCGACATGCCGCCGTCCTGGGCGCATGTCTTCGGGACGACATCGCGCGGCCAGGACGTGTTCTGGCAGCTCACGATCGCGATCCGCAACACGCTGCTCTTCGGCCTGCTCGTCGCCGCGGTCAGCCGGGTCTTCTCGCTCGTGATCGGCCTGCTCGCCGGCTACAAGGGCGGCTGGATCGATCGATCGCGTGCTGATGTCGATCAACGACACCTTCATCGTGATCCCGCTCTTCCCGATCCTCGTGCTGTTCTACTTCGTGATGCGCGACAGCATGTCCTGGATGCTGCTGGCGCTGATCATGGCGTGCCTCGGCTGGTCCTACGACGCGCGTCTCATCCGCTCGGTCGCCATGAGTCTCCGGACGCGCGAATTCACCCAGACCAGCGTGTTCTCCGGCATGACCACGCGCCAGATCCTGTGGCGCGAGCACATGCCCTACGTCATGCCGATCGTGTTCTCCACGACCATGAACAACATGAACTGGTCGATCGGCCTCGAAGTGACGCTGTCCGTGCTCGGCTTCACCGACATCAATACGCCGACGATCGGCGGCATGATCTTCTGGGCCAATCAGCACACGGCGATGGTCGCGGGCGTGTGGTGGTGGATCGCCTTCCCGATCGCCACGGTCGTGACGGCCTTCATCGGCCTCTATCTGCTGGCCGTGTCGATGAACGAGTACATCGATCCACGCACGCGGCTGGCGCGCATGGGCGGCGGAGGCGGTGGCGGATGACGATGTCCGACGCCGGATCGCCGATCCTCGAGGTGCGCGGCCTCACGGCCTATTTCCGCACGCATTATTTCGGCATCGACCGCGAAGTGCGCGCCGTGGACGACATCAGCTTCGATGTCCGCCGCAACGAGATCTACGGCCTCGCGGGCGAATCGAGCTCGGGCAAGACGACGCTGATCAAGACGATCGCCGGCGCCATCCGTCCGCCGCTCGAGCTCGTCGCCGGCCGCGCCGCCTTCAGCTTCCTCCCCGGCCAGGACTCCATCCATGGCGCGCCGCCCGAGGACGTGGCGCGCATCCGCTGGCGCCATCTGTCCTACATCATGCAAGGTTCGATGAGCGTGTTGAACCCGCTGCGCCGCGTGATGCGATCCTTCGAGGATTTCGCCTTCCGGCACATGGGGCTGGCCCGCGCGCCGTTTCGCGCCGCCGTGGTCGCGCATCTGGCCCGGGTGAAGCTGTCCGAATCGGTGCTCGACGCGTATCCGCACGAACTTTCCGGCGGCATGCGCCAGCGCGTGACCATCGCGCTCGCGACCGTGTGCCGTCCGGAGTTCATCATCGCCGACGAGCCGACCACCGCGCTCGACGTGATCGTGCAGAAGGACGTGCTCGACATGATCCGGATGATCCAGCGCGAGATCGGCTCCTCGGTGCTGTTCGTCACGCATGATCTGGGCGTGCACGCCTATCTCACCGATCGCATCGGCATCATGTATGCCGGGCGGCTCGTCGAGGAGGGGCCGACCGCCGAGGTGTTCGCCCGACCGCGCCATCCTTACACGCAGCATCTGATCGCCAGCCTGCCGCGCATCGGCGACGACACGATCCGCACCGGGCTCAAGGGCAATCCACCCAATCTCGCCGACCCGCCATCGGGCTGCCGATTCCATCCGCGGTGTCCGCTCGCGATGGACGCCTGCAGTCGCTCGACCCCGCCGCTGGTCACGGATGGTCCGGAGCGGCGCGTGGCGTGCTTCGCCGTCGCGCCGCCCGAGACGCAATCATGAGCGCGGCGCTCCTGGACGTCGCGCATGTCTCGAAGAGCTTCGGGCGTGGCGGGTTGCTGAGCGCGAAATCGATCCAGGCCGTCGACGATGTGAGCTTCCGGCTCGAGGCCAGCCGGCCCGTGATCTTCACGATCATCGGCGAATCGGGAAGCGGCAAGTCGACGCTCGCGCGCATGATCCTCGCCATCACGCCGCCGAGCACGGGCACGATCCGCTTTCGCGACGGCGACGTGACGGAACTCCGCTCCAATGCCGCGCGCCTCGCCTTCATGGCCCAGATCCAGCCGATCTTCCAGAATCCGTTCGAGGCCTTCAATCCGCTCAAGCGCATCGACGGCTATCTCGTCACGGCGGCGCGGCGCTTCGCCGGCGCGAGCGACGCAACTGCCATCGATGCGTGCGTCGACACGGCGCTGCGTCATGTCGGCCTGTCGCTCGCGGAGATCAGCGGCCGCTTTCTGCATGAGCTCTCCGGCGGTCAGCTGCAGCGCGTCTCGGTCGCGCGCGCCTTGATTCCCAAACCATCGCTGATCGTCGCCGACGAGCCGGTGTCGATGGTCGACGCCTCGCTGCGCATGTCGATCGTCAATCTCTTCCGCTCGCTGCGCGACACGCTCGGCATCTCGATCATCTACATCACCCATGATCTCGCCACCGCCTACTACATCAGCGACGAGATCATGATCATGGAGAAGGGCCGCGTCGTCGAAGCGGGCGACGCGCGCACCATCCTCGCCGCGCCCAAGCATCCCTATTCGCGTCAACTCAAGGAAGCGATCCTCGCGCCGCGCGTCGCCACGGCGCCTGATCTTCAGACCCAGCAGGAGAAACCAAAGTGAGAAAAGCCAAGATCCTCATGGATCGCGAGTTCGCGATCGGCCGCACCAATCCGCGCCTGTTCGGCGCCTTCGTCGAGCATCTCGGGCGCTGCGTCTATGGCGGCATCTTCGAACCCGGACACCCCACCGCCGACAAACGCGGCTTTCGCGGCGACGTGCTGGCTCTGGTCAAGGAATTGCGGCCGACGATCATGCGCTACCCCGGCGGCAATTTCGTTTCCGGCTACAACTGGGAGGACGGCGTCGGACCGGCCGCCGATCGACCCGCCCGCCTCGATCTCGCCTGGTTCACCAACGAGCCGAATACCTTCGGCACCAACGAATTCATCGACTGGTGCAAGGCCGCGGACATCGAGCCGATGCTCGCGGTCAATCTGGGGACACGCGGTGGCGACGCAGCGCGCAACCTCGTCGAGTACTGCAACCATCCGAAGGGCACGCATTGGTCCGATCTCCGTCGCAAGCACGGCTGGGAAAAGCCGCACGACGTGAAATTCTGGTGCCTCGGCAACGAGGTCGATGGTCCATGGCAGATGGAGCACAAGAACGCGACCGACTACGGCAAGATTGCACGCGAGGCCGGAAAGATGATGCGCTTGATCGATCCGTCGATCGAGCTGGCGGCCTGCGGCTCGTCTGGGCGCAACATGCCGACCTTCGGGCGCTGGGAAGACGAGGTGCTCGAACTCACCTTCGACCATGTCGAGTACATCTCGCTGCACACCTACATCAACAACTACAAGGACGACACCGCAGCCTTCCTCGCGGCCCCCGATCTGATGGATCGCTTCATCGACGAGGTCGTCGCGATCGCGGATTCCGTCGCGGCACGGCGGCGCTCGAGCAAGCGCATCATGTTGAGCTTCGACGAATGGAACGTGTGGTACCGCACGCGCCGCTCCCGCGCCGAGCGCGTCAAGGAAGGCTGGCCGGTGGCGCCGCCGATCCTCGAGGAGATCTACAACATGCAGGATGCGCTGGCCTTCGGCGGCGCGTGCATCTCGCTGCTCAACCATGCCGATCGCGTGACGGCGGCGTGCCTCGCCCAGCTCGTCAACGTGATCGCGCCGATCATGACCGAGACCGGCGGCCCCGCCTGGCGCCAGACCATCTTCCATCCCTTCGCGCAGATGAGCCGCCTCGGCCGCGGCCGGGTGCTGCGCACGCATGTCGAATCCGACACCTACGATGCGTCCTACTATGACCCGCGCGGCGCCCAGGAATTGTTCTTTCCCGTGCCCAAGGTCCCCTACGTGAAGGTCGCCGCGGTCGCCGACGAGAGCGGGCGCGGCGTCTCGCTGTTCCTGCTCAATCGCGATCTCAAGCAGGACATCGAGGTCAGCCTCGACATCCGCGGCTTCGGGCGCTTCGCGGTCGCCGAGGCGCTGGAGCTGCGCCACGCCGATCTCAAGGCGGTCAACAGCAAGGCCGAACCGGACAAGGTCGCGCCGGTGGCGCTGAAGAACGTCACGGTCGACGGCGCGACGGTGCGCGTCGGACTCAAGCCGGCGTCGTGGAACGTCGTGCATCTGACCGTCTCGTGATGGCCGAGCGGCGAGACCGATTGCTGCGCGTGGGCACGCAGACGCAAGGCGCGGAAGCGTCGCGCGCCGCGAAGCCTGCGCGCAGCTTCCTCGTCGTCAATCCCGAGCGCCAGCTGAACGTCGTGCGCGGCCTCGCCTCGCCGGTGCGGATCCGCATCCTCCGGCTGCTGCGTCGCCGCGGCGCGCTCAACGTCAATCAGATCGCGGCCGCGCTCGAGCTGCCGCAATCGACGATCGCGACCAACGTCCAGGTCCTGGAGGAAGCCGAGCTGATCGCCACCGAGATCGGCAAGGCGACCAAGGGCCAGCAGAAGATCTGCTCGGCGCGCTTCGATGAGATCGTCATCCGTCTCGACCCGGAGACGCCGAGCCGGGAGAACAACATGATCGAGGTCGAGATGCCGCTCGGCCTCTACACCAGCTACAACGTGACCGCACCGTGCGGCATGTGCTCGACCGACGGCATCATCGGCGTGCTCGACGTGCCTGCGCTGTTCCTCGATCCATCACGCATGAAGGCCGCGTTGCTGTGGTTCGGGCGTGGGCATGTCGAGTACAAGTTTCCGAACAACGCGAAGGCGCTCAACGCCGAGCTCGATGCGATCGAGTTCCTGCTCGAGCTCTCGTCCGAGGTGCCCGGCACGAACGCCGATTGGCCGTCCGACATCAGCCTGTGGGTGAACGACGTGAAGCTCGGCACCTGGACGTCGCCCGGTGATTTCGGCGATCGCCGCGGCAAGTTCACGCCGCGGTGGTGGAAGCTGGAGGGCTCGCAATACGGGGCGCTGACGCGCTGGCGCATCTCGGACCGCGGCACTTTCCTGGGCGAGACCAAGCTCTCCGGTGTGACGCTCGCGCAGCTCAAGGCGCACGAACATCACTCCATCCGCCTGCGCATCGGAATCGACGAGAACGCGCGCCATCCCGGCGGCGTCAACGTCTTCGGCAAGGGTTTCGGCAACCACAATCAGGACATCCTGATGCGGCTGCATCTCAAGCCCCGCGGCCGCCCCGCCTGAACGTGGCGACAGCGGTCAGCGACGCGCCCGCGACGTCTCATCCAGCGGCGACGCGGCAGCGTTCTCGTACTCGATGACGCGGCTCATCAGCTGGCTGCGCACCGCCGGCAACCACGCCGCGTCCGCCGCCGCACGCAGCGCCTTCGCCGCATGCATCATCCGCTCCGCAAAAGGCAATTGGTCGATCCCGTCGTCGCCGCTCATGAGTGCTCCTTAGCCGCCGATCCGGCGGCCGGCTTCGTCTTCGGTGAACAGATGCAGGTTGCGTTCGCGGATCGACAACCGAACCTTCTCGCCGACCGCGAGTCGCGTCTCGCCGTCGACGCGTGCGACCAGCGCGGTCGCGCCCCAGCGGAAGAACACGATGCTCTCGTGGCCGGTCGGCTCGATGACCGTCACCTCCGCATTCGGCTCACCCGGCACGCAGCGCACATCTTCCGGACGGATGCCGGCGCGCACGCGCGTGCCCGGACCCGGCAACGCCGGATGCGCCGCATGATCGGGCGGCACGGCGATCGCGAGATCGCGCGCCACGAAGCCGGCGCCACCGCCGACACTGGCGATCTCGCCCTGCAGCAGGTTCATCGCCGGCGCGCCGACGAAGCCGGCGACGAAGAGATTGGCGGGGCGGCGATAGATCGCATCGGGCGTGTCGAGCTGCTGCAGCACGCCCTTGTTCATGATCGCGATGCGGTGCGACATCGTCATCGCCTCGAGCTGGTCATGCGTCACGTAGATCATCGTGCGGCCGAGCCGGCGCTGCAGCTCGATCAGCTCGGCACGCATATGCGCACGCAATTTGGCGTCGAGATTGGACAGCGGCTCGTCGAGCAGGAAGATCTCGGGCTCGCGCACGATCGCGCGGCCGAGCGCGACGCGCTGCTGCTGGCCGCCGGAGAGCTGGCGCGGCTTGCGATCCTTGAGCGCGGTGAGATCGAGCAGCTCGAGCGTGCGCGCGATCAGGGCGCCGCGTTCGGCTTTCGGCACGCCGCGCTTGCGCAACGGATACTCGATGTTCCCCTCGACGCTCATATGCGGATAGAGCGCGTAGGATTGGAACACCATCGCGACGTTGCGCTTGGCCGGCGGCAGATCGGTGATGTCGCGCGCACCGACGCGGATACGACCGCTGCTCGGCTGCTCGAGCCCGGCGAGCATGCGCAGCGTGGTCGTCTTGCCGCAGCCGGAGGGGCCGAGCAGGCTGATGAATTCCCGCTCGCGGATCTGCAGATCGAGGCCTTCGACGGCGACGGCGCCACCGGGGAAGACCTTGCGCACTTTCTCGAAGACGACGTGCGACATGACTCAACCCTTCACGCCGCCGGCGCCGAAGCCCTGCGTCAGGTGTTTCTGAAGGAAGGCGAAGACGATGATCAGCGGCACGCTCATCATCACCGAGGCCGCCATCAGCAGCGACCATTCGATGTTGAAGGCCGAAGTCAGCATGTTGATCACGCCGGTGGTCAAGGGCCGCCATGCATCGCGGTTCAACAGCACGAGCGCGTAGAGATACTCGTTCCACGCGAGGATGAAGGTGAACAGCGAGGTGGAGATGATGCCGGGCAGGGCCTGCGGCAGGATGACGTCGAAGAACGCCTCCATGCGGCTGGCACCGTCGACCAGCGCGGCATGCTCGAGATCATCCGGGATCGAGGCCATGAAGGAGCGCAGCAGCCAGAGCGCGAAGGGCAGCGCGAAGGATGTGTAGGCCAGCATCAGGCTGAACAGCGTGTTGGCGATGCCGAGCCACACCATCAGCATGTAGAGCGGAATGATCAGCACGACCGACGGCAGAAGATAGGTGAACAGCACGAGCTGCGCGAGGAAGCGCCGCCCGGGATAGGCGAAGCGCGCCAGGCTATGGGCGCCGAGCGTGGCGACCACGATCACCGCCAGTGTCGTGCCGATGGCGAGGAGGACGCTGTTGCGAAAGTAGATCGGGAACGGCGTCTCCAGGATCAGCTTCACGTAATGCTCGAAGGTCGCCACCTGCGGCAGAATCGTCGGCGGCCTACGAAACAACTCGGTCTGCGGCTTGAGCGATGTGACGACCATCCACAGCAAGGGGAAGGCGACGATCGCGACGATGCTCCAGGCGAAGAGGCTGTAGAGCGCGAAGCCCAACATTCCGCGGCGTCTCATCGCGACTCCTCCTGGCGGCCATAGCTGCGGAAATAGGCCGCCATGAAAACGAGCATGACCGCCATCATCAGGACCGCGACGGCGGAGGCGCGCCCCATGTCCTGCATCGAGAAGGCCTCCTGATAGACGAGGAGCGGCAGCGTCTGCGTGTTGTCGATCGGTCCGCCGCCGGTGAGCAGGAAGATCAGATCGAATTCCTTGAAGTCCCAGATCGCGCGCAACAGGATCACGATCACCAGCACCGAGCGCAGCTGCGGCAAGGTCACGTCCCAGAACCGCGCCAGCGGCCCCGCGCCGTCGATCGAGGCGGCCTCATAGAGATTCTCCGGGATCGTCTGCAGCCGCGCGAGTACGGCGATGACCACGAACGGGAAATACTTCCACGCGCCGACGAGGACCAGGCTGATCATCGCGTTGGGCATCGAGCCGAGCCAGTCGACCGGCATGTCGATCAGGCCGGCGAGACGCAGCAGGTGATTGAGGATCCCGTAGAGATCGTTGAACAGCCAGCGCCAGACGAGAACGGCGACCACGGTCGAGATGAAATAGGGAAACAGGATCAGCGCCCGCGCCAGCGATCGGAACAGCATGTTCTGGTGCAGCATCAACGCCGCGAGGACGCCGAAGACGATCTGCAGCACCAGCGTTGCCGCGGTCCAGATCAGATTGGCGCGCAGGCCACGCCAGAAGATGCCGGAGCCGAGCAGCTCCGTGTAGTTGGCCAACCCCACCCAGGAACCGGTCAGCGTCGGCGTCGCAATGCGAAACAAGCTGAGATAGAGCGCGCTCGCCAGCGGATAGACGATCACCGCGCAGAAGATCAGCACCGTCGGCGCGATCAGCAGCACGCCGAGCAGATGATTGCGGCGATCCAGGGGAGAGGTCATGGGATGGCGCAGCAAACGCCAGTCCCCGTCGCTCGCCGCGCGACGGGGACGGAGACTGGCGCCAGGCCGAGGCTTACGTACGCTTCATGAGCTCGGCGACGCGATCCTGCGCCCAGGCCGCCGAAGTCTTCGCGTTCTCCTTGTTGAGCGCGACCTTCTGGACGAGCTCGGCCAGCACGTTGCTGCCGATCACTTCGCGCGCCTTGGTATTGGTCTGGTGCTGTGGCGATTCCTTGCCGAGATTGAAACCGCCGGCGGCGGCTTCCGCCATCAGATCGACGTCGGTGCGGTACTGCTTGATGATGTCGTTGTTCTGATAGGCCGCGGAGTCGGAGATCGTCCTGAGCACCGGCAGCACGTGGCCAGGCGCGGCGTGAAGCTGCTTCACATAGCCGTCTTCGCGGAACAGCCAGGCGGCGAACAGCTTCGCCGCCTCCTGATCGGCGAATTGCTTCGGGATCATCACGCTCGGGAAATCGTTGAAGGTCCAGAACGGCACGCTCGCCGAGATCGTCGGATACATCTTGCACATGATGTGCGGCGCGGCCGACGGATTCTGCGCCAGCGTATTGGCGAGCACGCGCCCGGTGTAGAGCCCGGTCGCCGTCGCGCCCGACACGAAGGCCGTCAGGCTCTCGCCCCAGCTGTAATTGGTCGCGCCCGGCGGGCAGAGCTCGCGCATCGACGCATAGAACTCCAGCGCATTGACCACCGCGTCGCTGGTCAAGGTCGGCTGCAGATCCGGCGAGAACACCGCGCCGCCCGCGCCATGGATGAAGCAGATGAAGACCAGCGAGGTCATCGAGTTGCGCGCGTAGGGAAGCGGCGCGCCGTAGATGCCGCCGCCTTGCATCTTGCGTGCGGCGTCGCGCAGCTCGTCCCAGGTGCGCGGCTCCTTGGCGATGCCCGCCTTCGCCATCAGATCCTTGCGCAGCCAGATCATGTTGGCGGCGGAGTTGCCGATCCCGATGCCCGCAAAGACGTTCGAGCCCATGTCGTAGACGCGATTGGCATTGGGATAGAATTTCTCCTCGCCGATCATCTTGATCACATCGTTGAACGGCGTGAGCAGGCCCTGGTTGTAGTAATTCGTCACCGCGAAAGACGGCAGATGCGTGACGATGCCGGGCACCTGGCCCGAGGCGAAAGCGGCGGCGAATTGCGCGGGATAGCCTTCGTCCGAGGTCGCTTCGAAGACGACTTTGATGCCGGGGTTCGCGGCTTCGAAGGTCTCGATCTGATATTTATAGGCCGCGAGCTGGGCCGGCGCGCCTTGCGGCGACCACCAACGGACCGTGCGCGTGGCTTGCGCAAGCGCCGGCCCGGTGGCGCCGATCGCGGCGCCGGCAGCGATCGATTTCAGCGTCGTGCGTCGTGTGACAGCCAGTTTCGACATGTCGTCCCCTCCGATGATGCGAACGCGTGGCGCGAACATGCGCACGTACCGCCAGGATCGACCATCGCGCGCGCCACGGCAAGATGGCTTGCGCGACAAAGCTTCGCCTCGCAATATCCGTGTCGTTCGATGTTTATGGAGGACCGAGATGGACAAGAATTCCGTGAATTGGCGTGGGGTCATCCCCGCACTGGTCACGCCCTTCGACAGGTAAGGCGCGATCGACGAGGGCGCCTTCCGCCGCAACATCGCCGGCATGATCGCGCAAGGCTGTCACGGCGTGCTGGTCGGTGGCTGCACCGGCGAGTTCTGGGCCATGACACCGGACGAGCGCACCCGCCTGGTGCGCGTCGCGGCCGACGAAGCCAAAGGCCGGCTCACGATCTTCGCCGGCACGGGCGCCATCCGCCCCGATGAGACGATCGCCCTGACCCGCGCCGCCGAGAAGGCGGGCGCGCATGGCGCGCTCGTGCTGCCACCCTATTTCGTGAAGCCCGCCGAGGAAGACCTCGTCGCCTATTTCAAGCTGGTGTCCGACAATACCGGCCTGCCGATGATCCTCTACAACATCCCGGCCAATGCGGTAAACGCGGTCACGCCGGCGCTCGCCCATCGCCTCGCCGATATCGACAAGGTCGTGGCGATCAAGGAGAGCCAGGGCGATTGGGGCAATTTCCAGCGCACATTGCTGGCGGTCGGCGATCGGCTGCGCGTCTTCTGCGGCCCCTCCTCGGTCTACGGCGTCGCGGCGACGCAGATGGGCGCGGTCGGACACATCGATTGCTTCCCCAACATCCTGGGCAAGCCGATGGTCGAGATGTGGCAGGCCGCGGAAGCGAGCGACACGCAGCGCGCCGCGCCGATCCAGGAGCGCGCATTCCGCTTGACCGAGCTCTGCACGAGCTGGGGCATGAATCTCTATGTCTCGACCAAGGCGGCCATGAACATGCTCGGCCTGCCAGGTGGCTACCCGAGATTGCCGTTGCGCCCGCTGGCGCCGGAACTCGCCGTCAAGCTGCGCGACGGCTTGACGAAGCTTGGTTTCACGCCTGTCGACGCGGCGCGGGCTGCGGAATGAATCTCGGTATCGGCGGTCGCAAGGCGATCGTCTGCGCGGCGTCCAAGGGACTCGGCCGGGCCTGCGCCTTCAGCCTCGCGCGCGAGGGCGTCGAGCTGACGCTGATCTCGCGCACCCGCGCGACGCTGGAGGCGACGGCCGATGAGATTCGCGCCGCACACAAAACGAAAGTCACCATCGTCACCGGCGATCTCGCAACCGAGGCGGCGCGCGAGGCGGTGATCGCCGCCTGTCCCGAGCCGGACATCCTGATCACCAATCCCGGCAGCCGCCAGACGCCGGCGGATTTTCGCACCCTCACGCGCGAGGATTGGCTGCGCTGGTACGACGAGCACGCGCTCTCGGCGCTCGGCCTGATCCAGCGTGTGGCCGAGGGCATGTCGCAGCGCCGCTTCGGGCGCATCGTCAACATCACCGTGAGCTTCGTGAAATTCCCGCAGATCGGCTTTGCCCATAGCCACGGCGCGCGCGCCGCCCTATCCGCGGCGAGCGCATCGATCGCGCGCGAACTCATCGCGCACAACGTGACGATCAACAACGTGCTGCCCGGTCTGGTCGCGACCGATGCGCTGACCACCAATCTGCACGTCCTCGCCGAACGCGCCGGGCGCAGCTACGACGACATCGTCACCGAGCGGCTGAAGACCTGCCCCGCCGGTCGCTTCGCCGATCCCGCCGAAACCGGCGATCTCGTGGCCTATCTCTGCTCCGCGCAAGCCGGGTTCATGACCGCACAGAACATCGTCCAGGATGGCGGCGTGTATCAGGGGCTGTTCTGAGCGATGGCGAGCGTGCGTTCCCCCCACCCCAATCCTCCCCCACAAGGGGGGAGGGGGTTTAATCGTGCGGGCGGGAACATTGCCGCACGCACAACAGACTCCCTCCCCCCTTGTGGGGGAGGGTTGGGGTGGGGGGACACGTGAGCCCAGCCCCCGCCATGCTCACTCCCGCCGATCGCGTCGTCATGATCTCCGGTGCCAATCGCGGCATCGGACTCGCCATCGCCAAGCGTCTCGCCGCCGACGGCTATCGGCTCTCGCTCGGCGCGCGTGACCTGAAGGCGCTCGACCGCGCGACTGCCGGACTCGATCCCGCGCGACTCTTGCGCGCGCGCTTCGACGCCGCCGATCTCGCCACCGCGATCAGCTGGACCGATGCGACCATCGCGCGCTTCGGCGCCATCGATGCGCTCGTCAACAACGCGGGCATCCTGCGCAAACTCAATTTCGAAGAGGGCGGCGAGGCGGAACTCGACGCGCTGTGGCAGACCAATGTGAAAGCGCCGTTCATGCTTACGCGCGCCGCCCTGCCGCATCTCAAGCGCGGCGGCCATGGCCGTATCGTCAACATCGCCTCGACCGACGGCAAGCGCTTCCGCGACTACAGCGTCTCGGTCGGCTACGCGATGAGCAAGCACGCGCTGCTCGCGATGAGCCACGCCGCGAAATTCGCCGGCTACGATGCGGGCGTGCGCGTGACGGCGCTGTGCCCCGGCGCCGTCGATACCGACCTGATCGCCGGCATTCCCGGCGTCACCGCGGCGGCGAATCGGCTCTCGCCCGACACGATCGCGGCGACGGTGGCGTTCATCCTGTCCTTGCCCAACGCGGCGGTGGTGGCCGAACTGCCGATCAACGCGCGGCTGGAATCGACGCTGTGAGGGCGCTCAATTGGCGCCGAGCTTGCCGAAGAGCTGCAGCAGCTTGACCTTCGCGGCGTCGCCGAGGAGGTCGCGTTCCATACGGCCCAGCTCGCCGAAGAAGGCGGCGCCGACCTGGCGATCGATCAGCAATACGCCGAGCAGCGCCAGGGCCGCGTTCTCGTCGTAGATGCTCTCGGTGTAGATCACGCGCGTCTCCGCCGAGCCCGGGCCGAGCGCGGCGACGAAATACTGATAGGCGAGATGGTCGACCCGCGGCGTCTTCGGGCCGAGCACGAGGACATGCAGCTTCGACCAGGAATCGGTCCCGAGCTCGGTCTTCCAGCGCTGGACGAGCGCGTGCAAACCATCGATCTGGGCATTCGCGGCCTCCGTCGTCATCGCCAGGACCCAGGGCGCGACCGACGCGGAGAACGCGGCAAGCGTGGCCCAGTCGGGCGCAGAGTTGGCCATCCGACGCGTGCGTATGAAGGCGAGCGACGCCTCGAGCAGCTTCTGCGCGGTGACCTTGGTCGCCGGCGTGGCGGCGATCGCATCGACTTCGTCCTGCGCCGCCACCGCCGCCGCCTCGAGCATCGCGAGATCCTCGCGCCAGTTGCTGTCGACCACAGCGCCGGTCGCGATGGGCACCAGCGCCCCGAAGATCCCCAGCGGCAGATGCGCGAGCTCTTTCAGCCGGTGATAGACCGGCGGGGTGAAGCCGGCGCTGATGCGCTGCTTGTCGTGATGCAGGATGAGATCGTCGAAAGCGACGATGATCACCGGATCTGCCGCCGCCAGCAGCGCGGCGCGTCCCTTGCCGTAGACGGCGCGCGCGGCGTCGTTGAGCGCCGTCAGATCATCGGCCGGCGCGAGATTGGATCCGGCAACCAGAAGAAAGCCCGTGACCGCGGCACGCACGATTGAGCGATACATAGGCGTCCCTCCATGATGGATCGGTCCCGAGTGTACCCGAAGAATCAGCGCGCACGGCATCGCGTCTGGCTAAGCTGCGGGACCGTCGAGGAGAGCGCATGCCATTGTTCGATATCCGTCTGCCCCGTCCCGCCGCGCCGCGATAGGTCGCGACGCGAATGTCCGCGCGTCCCGTCACATTCAGCCTCGCCGGCATTCGCGCCGGCTATCTTCGCGCGACACCGCTGGCGATCAGCACCCTCGTCTATGGGCTGGTCTTCGGCGTGCTCGCCAACGAAGCCAAGCTGAGCGCGCTCGAAGCCATGCTGATGAGCGCCGTCGTCTATTCCGGATCGGCCCAGATCGCCGGGCTGCAGAGCTGGTCGACGACGACACTGCTCCTGCCGCTGATGGCCACGATCCTCCTCATCAATGCGCGCTATCTGCTCTACGGCGCGGCGATGCGTCCCTGGCTGGCCGGCCTGCCGCCGAGCCGGAGCTATCCGACGCTGTTCTTCCTTGGCGATGGCAATTGGGCGCTGGCGATGAACGCGCATGCCCAGGGGGAGAACGATGCCGGATTCGTGTTCGGCTCCGGACTCGCGATGTTCCTGCCTTGGACGATCGGCACGCTCGTGGGGCATCTCGGCGGCAGCATCGTCGCCAATCCCAGGCGGCTCGGACTCGATTTCATGCTCGTCGCCTTGTCGGCCGCGATGGTCGGCGCGTTCTGGCGTGGCCGCAGCAGTTTGCTTCCCGGCGCGGCGGCGCTGTTCGCGGCGCTTCTCGTGCACCAGATCGCGCCCGACGGCTGGACCGTGGTGGCCGCCGGATTGAGCGGCGGCGCGGCAGCGTTCGCGACTCACGATGCTCAGCGCTGAGTTCATTCCCGCGCTGCTGGCCATGGCGGCGGCGTCCTTCGCGTGCCGCGCCGGGGGCTTCCTGCTCATGCGCTTCGTCACGATCACCGACCGGCTGCAGGCGGCCCTGCGCGCGATCCCTCTGGCGGTGATGATCGGCATCGTCGCGCCGACCGCAGTGTCGGCCAGCCCCGCCGAACTCGCCGGGCTCGGCATCATCGCGCTGCTGATGAAGCTGACCGGCAATGACGTCATCGCCGCGCTGGCCGGCGTTGCCGCCGTCGCCGCCGCGCGTGCAGCCGGCCTATGAGCAAACATCCGCGAGTCGGGGTCGGCGTCTTCGTCTTCCGCGCGGGGTTGATCCTGCTCGGCGAGCGGCGCGGCGCCCATGGGGCCGGCACCTGGGCGCTGCCCGGCGGGCATCTCGAATTCGGCGAGACCGTCGAGCAATGCGCCCTGCGCGAAGTACGCGAGGAGACGGGGCTCGCGATCACCGATGCCAGACCGGGACCTTTCACGAGCGATGTCTTCGCCGCCGAGGACAAGCACTACGTGACCCTGTTCGTGCTGGCGCGATCGCCGTCCGGCGAGCCGCGCCTGCTCGAGCCTGAGAAATGCGCGGGCTGGATCTGGCGCGACTGGTCCGAGTTCCCGACGCCGCTCTTCGCACCGCTGCAGACTCTGCGCGACCAAGGCTACGCGCCTGAGCTCCAGGCAGGACCCTGAGATGAGCCGCATCTTCGGTGCGGCGTTGAGCTATTTCGCGCTCGTGTATGCGCTTGGCTTCCTGCTCGGGGCGTTGCGCGTGCTCGTCGTGA
>JANNTF010001136.1:0-7168 GCA_031403455.1 Alphaproteobacteria bacterium
ATAGCATCGACGTAATCGTCCACGCAAGCGCGACGCCCTCGACTCCGTGAGCCATGAACGCGGGATACGTGCTGGCAAGGACCAGCACGGTATTCAACCAGGTCCCGAGCGCGACGATGCGGATGCGGCCCAGCACCAGGACCTGCTCGGCGAGACAGCCCTGGATCACGCGCAGCAGGCCGGCCATGGCGAAGATCTGCATCAGCGGGATGATCGTCAGCCATTTCTCGCCGAGAACGACCGGCACGAGCTCCGCGGCCACCACCGCCAAACCGAGGCAGAAGGGAGTCGCGACCAGCATGGTCGCGGCGAATGCATTCAAGAACGCCGCCCGATATCGAGCGGGATCGCCGCGCAACTTCACGAAGCCAGGGACCAGCACGCGCGCGATCGGCGCCACGATCTCGACCACCGGCATCAGTGCCAGCTCCGACGCCAGCCCGAGCTTGCCCACGATCGCCGGGCCGCCGAGGGTGCCGACCATCGCATTCGGGACGTAGCCTTGGACTGCCACGCCGACCGAGTGGACGGCATTCCACTGCGAAAAACTCCAGATTTCCTTCCAGTACGTCAGAGCGAAGCGCGGCCGATAACGGCTGAAGACATAGCTTAGTCCCGTAGTAAGGCAGTCACGTCCCAACATGCTGAAAGCCAAGGCAAGATACGTTCCATGATAGACCGCGAGCCCAATCGTCAGTGGCACCGTGACGAGCTGCGCCGCGACATTGATCTGGAACTCCTTCGCGAATTGGAGATCCTTGCGGAAAGCGACGGTGCCGATATTCTCGAATGCGCGGATGGCCGTCCCAGCGGCGATCACCCACATGATGGGACTGACGCGTGGTTCGCCGTAGAGTCGCGCGATCGCAGGCGCAACCAGGGCGGCGAAAGCGGCGATGGCCAGGGTCTGGCCGACACGGATTGTCCACCCCGTATCGAAATACCGCGTGTCATTGCCGCCTTTTTGGATGATCGCGCGATCGACGCCGAAATTCAGCACGCTGTCGGCAAGCCCGATCGCGACCATGGCCATCGCGATCAGTCCAAAATCCTCGGGCGACAGCAGGCGCGCGAGGACCACGATATTGACCAGGCCAAGGCCGCGCATCACCCAGCGCATCGCGACCATCCAGGCCGCACCGCGCATGAGGGTGCCCATGAGCGGGGGCGGCGACGTCTCTGTCATCGGCTCAACCGGCTCGGGCATATCGATCGCTGTCGACTCGCGACGCGTCCCGTCGCGAAGCGATCTCGAATGCGCCGATCGAACGCCAGGACGACCGGTGCCGCAGACGGCCGGACATCTCGGATCAAGCCGGGGAGGTTCTGAAATTCATCTGCCTGCCCGTCGTCTCAGCTTCCCGGGCTGTCAGTGAGTCTCGAACATGCAGGTGAAGCGCGGTTGCCGTGATCACGAGGAACCACCAGCCGTCGAAGAATCCCAACGACAGGAAGAAGGATCCGACAGCGAAGCCAACCATGGAAACTTGCATCATGCTCGCCAGGTCGAAAGCCCATCGCCAATCCGGAAGGTGGCGCGTCGCGCGCCGGACTCGCCGGAGGTAGAGGGCAGTGGCCAAATAGAACGTGACATGGCACAGGAACGCCGGGCCGCCAGCCTCCGTCAAGATCTCGATGTAGCTGTTGTGAATCGCCCGCGGCCGGACGGTCTGGTCGATCGCACCGACTACGGCAGGCAGCGTCGTGGCGTGAAACCCGGTGCCGACCAGTGGATTCTGAGACGCCAAAATCAAGGCAACGCGCCAGATATTGAGCCGCCCCGTCGCCGATTCATCGATCTCATAATTGTCGATCGTTCCGATACGCGCCCAGAGCGTATCCGGAGCGAAAAACAAGACCACGATTCCGAATGCCGCCACGGCAATGCCTGTCATGAGCTTCTTCGAGGACCGCCACCACAGAACGCTCAGACTCGCTGCCAGCGCCAGAGCCCCGCCGCGTGAGTAGGTGAACAGCGTGGCGATCAAGGTGAGGAACGCCATCCCCCAGGCGCCGATGCGAATGATCCGCTGCGCGCTGTGGAACGCCAGGTAGACCATCAGCGGAATGATCAACACGAGCGCGGTGGCGAGATGATTGTTGTCGCCGGTCATCCCTGACACGCCGGACACCTTGAACACGCCACCCGTCATGAATGTCCAGATTCCGCCCTTCAGGCCGAAATAGCCCAACGACAGAACCATGATCCAGACGAAGGCGTGGATGCGCAGCCGCGAATTCATCAGCGGCAAGGTCAGGAGCGACAGCAGCAATCCCTTCCAGATCGTATCCCAGCGTGTGTAGCTGATCACCGGATCGAAGGCTGAGATCTGGGCCAGCGTCGCGAAGATGATCATCCCCACCATGGCCCAGGTGACAGCGGTGTTCGGCGGCAGCTTGCGCTCCGACGAGACCAGGGTCGCCAGAAACATCATGACCGCGACCACCAGCGCATAGCTGAACGGCAGCAGGCCATAAGTCATTTCATGTGGCGCCATCAGCGAGATCCAGCACCACAGCATGGCCCCGACGAACGGCGTCACGAAGGCCAGCGGCAGGTAGCTGATGAACATCAGCAGGAAGAGATAGGCGCGCATCGACCCTTACCTCGCGCGCACGGAGCGGTCTGGGCGGCTCTGGTTCCTGAAGCCTCGGGGATCGTGGTGATCGACCTCCGCATCGTCCGAGGGCCGCTTCGGTTCCTCGGGCGCGACACGCATCGCGATGATGCCCCACTCGCCGTTCTTGTTGCCGCGCCGCTCGTTCAGGACGACCCAGACGATCACGTATCCGATCGCGAGGCAGAACAACAAGAACAGCAGGGTATCCATCTCGGCTTTTCCTCTCGTCCGCGCGCGCGGAAGATCGATGTTCAACACTCGAGCGCCACCGGGCCAACGACCCAACGGCACTTGCGCACGCCGTTCTCGGACTCAACGGGAGTTGGCCCTAGCAGCGTTAAATTCCGATGAACTCACGGGCGTCGGGCCGTGGGATCATCCCGCCGCCAATCCCTTCACCGCGACGCCGGCCCCTTCCAGCGCGCGGCGAACGGCACCCGCCATGGCGACGGCCGCCGGGTTATCGCCATGGACGCAGATCGTGTCTACCGCGACGGGCACCCGCTTGCCGGTGACGGAGATCACCACACGCTCCTGGATCATGCGCAGCACATTGGTGGCCGCGAGCGCGGGGTCATGAATGACGGCGCCCGGCAGCTTGCGTGACACCAGCATGCCGCGATCGTCATAGGCACGATCGGCGAAGACCTCGCGCGCGACACGCAAACCCGCCTTCTCGCCGGCGCGCTCGAGACTGCCGCCAGGCATCACCATCAGGATCAGGTCGCGATCGATCGCCTTGACCGTGCGCGCGAGCATCTCCGCGAGACCGTCCTCCTCCTGGCAGGCATTGCCGAGGGTGCCGTGAGGCTTCACATGCACGACCTCAAGCCCGACATAGGCGGCCATCTCCCGGATCGCGCCGACCTGGTAGACGATCATCTTGGCGAGCGCGGCGGGATCCTCGCCGACGATGCGCCGCCGCCCGAAGCCCCAGCCATCGAGATAGCTCGGATGCGCGCCGACCTGGACGCCGTTCTGCTTTGCCAGGGCGAGCGTTTCGTGCATGACAAGCGGATCGCCGCCGTGGAAGCCACACGCGACATTGGCCGTGGTCACGATCTTCAGCATCGCCGCGTCGTCGCCCATCGTGTAGGCGCCCCAGCTCTCGCCCATGTCGCAATTGAGATCGACGCTGGCCATCGCTTGTTCTCCCATCGCTCGGCGGCTGGTCCTAATATCCCGCCTCGTGGCGTGACGAGTCTGCCACGAGCGGGAGAGAGGACGATGACGAAACTGCGGGAGATTACGGCCGGCCTGCGTTTCCCGGAAGGCCCGGTGGCGATGCCGGATGGCTCGGTGATTGTGGTCGAGATCGAGTCACGCAAGCTCACCCGGGTGCTTCCCGATGGATCGAAACGGCTGATCGCGCAGATGGCCGGCGGGCCGAACGGCGCCGCGCTCGGGCCCGACGGCAAGATGTATGTCTGCAACAATGGCGGCTTCGAATGGATCGAGGATCCCGTCCACGGTCTGCGCCCGCGTTTCCAGCCGCCGGATTATTCCGGCGGTCGCATCGAGCGTGTCGACCTCGCAAGCGGTGCGATCGAGACCCTCTACACCCACACCGAACATGGCCAGCTGCGCGGACCCAATGACATCGTCTTCGATGGGGATGGCGGTTTCTGGTTCACGGATCTCGGCAAGAGCCGGCCGCGCGAGCGCGACCAGGGCGGCATCTACTATGCCCGCGCCGATGGCAGCCTGGTGAAGGAGGTCATCCATCCGTTCCTCACCCCCAACGGCATCGGCCTGTCGCCCGACGATCGCACGCTCTATGTCGCCGAGACCGAGGGCGGCAGGCTCTGGGCATTCGATATCGTTGGCCGGGGCGAGATCCGCCGGGCGCCGTGGCCAAGCCCGCATGGCGGTCGCTTCCTTGCCGCGATGCAGCGTTTCCAGCGCTTCGATTCATTGGCCGTCGAGGCCAACGGCAATATCTGCGTCGCCACGCTCGCGACGCCGTGCATCACGGTGATCGCACCCGATGGCCGCGTCGTCGAGCAGATCGAGACCGACGATCTGCACACCACGAACATCTGCTTCGGCGGGGCGGATCTCAGGACGGCCTACATCACGCTGTCGAACTCCGGGCGCCTCGTCGCGATGGCGTGGCCGCGCGCCGGGTTGCCGCTGCATCACCTCAACAAGCGGTCGTGACAGCGGCGATCCGGATCCGCCCCGCCGGCGATAGCGGTCTCGTCGTCGAATTCGAGGAGCGCATCGATCCTGCCGTGAGCGCGCGCGTCCTCGATCTCGACCGTGCGCTGACCGCGTCGCCGCCGCTCGGCGTGCTCGAGACGCTGCCCACCTACAGGACATTGCTTGTGCGTTTCGATCCGCTGGTCGCGGATGCGGCCGTGCTGGAAGCGGAGCTGGCCAGTCGCGCGGCCGCGGCGCGCGCCGACGCCAAGCCCGGACGGCTCTGGCGCATCCCCGTCGCCTATGGCGGTGACCATGGCGAGGACCTCGACCATGTCGCGCGCGAGAAGGGGCTGAGCACCGCGGAGATCGTCAAGCTCCACGCCGGCGCCGTCTATCACGTCTACATGATCGGCTTCGTGCCGGGATTCACCTATCTCGGCGGACTCGACGAGCGGCTGCATATCTCCAGGCGCGTCAATCCGCGCATCAAGGTGCCCGCCGGCACCATCAGCATCGGCGGTCAGCAGGCCGCGGTGCAATCGATCGAAGCACCGTCGGGCTGGCATTTGCTCGGCCGCACGCCGGTGCGCGTGTTCGACATGCGCCGCGACCCGCCGTTTTTGATTCAACCCGGCGAGCGCGTCGCCTTCACGCCGATCAACGCCCGCGATTTCGATCGACTCAGCGAACTGGCGCAGCGCGGCGAGATCGTCGCCGAGGTCGAACCGTGAGCGCGTTGACGGTCCTCACCGCGGGCCCGCTCTCGACACTGCAGGATTCCGGGCGTTGGGGATTCCTGCGCAATGGTGTGCCGCCAGCCGGCGCGATGGACATGATCGCGCTCGTCGCGGCCAATCTCCTGGTCGGCAATGCGCCGACGGAGGCGGCGATCGAGTTCACCCTGGTCGGTGACAGCTACGCGCTCGATGCCGAGACGGCGCGCGTGGCGGTTGCCGGCGAGGCCGCGGTCAGCGTCAACGGCGTCGCGGCCGCGCCCTGGCGCAGCCTCACGCTCGCGCGCGGCGACAGGCTGCAGATCGGTGCGCTGAAGCACGGCGCGCGCGGCTATCTCGCGGTCGCCGGCGGCTTTGCGACAGCGCCGCAACTCGGCAGCCGTTCGACGCATACCCGTTCGGGCATCGGCGGCAGCGCGTTGACAGCATCCATGCGCGTGCCGCTCAACCGCGCGCGGGTCGATGCGGGGCGGGATGTCGCGCTCGACGCGACCCAGCTTCCCTATCTCGCCGGCCCGATCCGCGTCGTGCTGGGTCCGCAGGAGGATCGCTTCACCGCCGATGGCATCGCCGCATTTCTAAGCGGCGAGTATTGCGTCACGGCGGAGGCCGACCGCATGGGCTATCGCCTCGACGGGCCCGAAATCGCGCATCGCGACGGCTTCGACACGATCTCCGATTCGATCATGACCGGATCGATTCAGGTGCCGGGCACACGCAAGCCGATCGTGCTGATGGTCGATCGCCAGACGACGGGCGGCTATCCCAAGATCGCGACGACCGCGACCGCCTCGCTGCCGAGCCTCGCGCAGCTGCGGCCGGGCGATCGCCTGCGCTTCACGGCCGTCAGCGTCGCCGTCGCGCGCGAGCTGCTTGCCGCACAAGTGGCGCAACTGCGCGCGCTCGCCGCGGGGTTGGTGCCGGTGCTGCGCGATCCACGCGAACTCTCGAGCGAGATGCTGCTGTCGACCAATCTGATCGCGGGCGTCGTTGGACCGCATGACTGAGCTGGTTTCGTGCATCGCGCTTGCGACGCCGCGCGTGGTGCGAAATGATCCCGTTACGCAATGACCAGGGGGAAGTATGCGAGTCACAGCGCAACCGATTTCGCATGCCGCGTTCGCTCCCTTCGGCGAGCTGGTCGTGCATCACGGCGAGACGATGCGTCGCTATCTCGATCATGCGCCGGATCATGTCGCGCCGGCCGACGCCATGCGTTTCTGGGTGAGCCGCTACGATGCGCCGAAGCAGGCGCCGCTCAACTATCCCAAGCTCGAGCGGCATCCGTTCTCGGCGCAGACCTTCATCCCGCTCTCGGTCAAACGCTACGTGGTGATCGCCGCGCCGACGAACGCCGCGGGCGAGCCGGATCTCGCCGGGCTACGCGCCTTCCTTGTCGGCCCCGGCACGGGAGTGGGCTATCGGCGCGGGGTTTGGCACGGCCCGATGACGATCCTCGACGCGCCGGCGGAACTCGCGGTCACGATGTGGTCGACCGGCGACGTGAAGCAGGATGACCAATGGTTCGATCTGGCCGAGCCGCTCTGCGTCGACATCGAGTGACGAGATCCCATCGACGAGATCAGAAGGGCCTGGACTTGAACCTCAACGCGCAGCGACGGCCAGGGCCGGCGTCGCCTGGATCTCCGCTGGCGTCGACGCGGCGCG
>JANNTF010001137.1:0-5564 GCA_031403455.1 Alphaproteobacteria bacterium
GCCACCAGATCGACGGTCTGCGCATTGAGCTCGACGCGGCCTTCGTCGAGCCGTGCCGAGTTGAGCGTGGTGTCGATCAGCTGCGCCATGCGTGCGACGGCGACACGGATCCTGTCGGCCCGCTCGCGCAGATCGCCCGGATCGCAATTGTCGGCGTTGCGCTTGAGCCGCTGCGCCGCGCCGTCGATGATGGTCAGGGGCGTGCGGAATTCATGCGCGGCGACCGCGACGAAGCGGCGTTGTTGCGCGGACGCCTCCTGGAGATTCTCGCCCATCTTGTTGAAGGCGTCGACCAGGACCCGGACTTCGCCGGCGGCGTCGACATTGACCCGTGTCGAGAGATCGCCGGCCGCGAGTTTCGACGCCGCGGAGGCGAGCTCGACGATCGGCTTCGCGAAGCGGCGGGAGACGACATAGGCGATGGCGAGCACAACCACCATCGATGCCGCCAGCACCATCAGCAGGAGATGCACGGTCGGGCTGAGGTCCTTGCGCAGCAGCGACGACGGCGCGGCGAACGCGATCCGTATGAATGGCTTGCCGGACACGATCGACAGATCGCGATAGGCGATGAGACCGTCGTCCAGCGTCAGGAGTTGCGATGCATCCGAGAATGCCGCCGGAAGATGCGGCGTCGGATCGAATGTGGCCGTGAGGTTGTCGGGCCGCATCAGGACCCGGCCGTCGGCGCCGAGCAGCCAGATCGGCGTCTCGTCGAAGAATTTGATCGATCGCAGGTGGCCGAGGAACCGATCGAGCCGTTGGCGAATCATGATCACCCCGCCGAACGATGCGTTGTCCGGATCGAGTTTCGGGAGGGCGGCGAGGATCGACAGCCGCCCCGCCTCATCCACGAACGTCCCTTCGATCTGGGGCTCGCGCGGCGGCATGAACCATTCCATGTTGCCCGACGACAGCGCCAGCGGCGTCGCCTTGATGCGGTGGAACAGCCGCGTCATCGCCATCCGTGTCGGTGCCTGCTCGAGGCTTTCGGCCGCTTCCGCCGGCCCGATGACGAATCCGGGCAATGCGTTGCGGCGCTTCTCGGCGATGCTCACGATCACCCTGCCCGTCGCATCGACATAGTAGAGGCCGGAGTAGCTGTCGTAGTCCCGTGCGGTGTGGATGAGGTCGGATTCCAGCGTCTTGCCGATGATCAGTCGCGAATCGTCGGATGCGGAGAGGAACGCGTCCAGATTCGGGGACGACGTGGTCGACCGCAGCGTGCGACTCAGGTTGACCGCGAATTCCTGATTGAAGTTCGTCGCGATGATGGCGAGGTGCTGGAGCACATTCTGCTGCGCCCGGCGTTCCGTCGACTCGCGATTGAGTTCGAACGAGAGATAGATCAGGGGCGTACTGACCGTGATGCCGACGAAGATGAAGGCAAGAAGGAGCCGATAGAAGATCGGTTGAGTCCGTTGGCTCACTTCACGCTCGCCGTCAGTTCTGGAGAGCCAGCGATTCGTTGATGATCTCGTCGATCAGATACATCTTGTCGCCGATCGCGATGCCGAGCGCCGCGGCGCGCTGTCGGTTGACGAGATACGGACCGCGTTCGGGTGTGCGCGTGCGCATCCGGCTCGGGCTGAGGCCTTGCTCGAGAATGTCGTAGGCCATCTCGAAGGCCGCGAAGCTCTGATTGAAGCCGGAATCGTTGGCGGTGAGCAGCATGCCCTCGCGGACGAACTGGTCCTCGTGGGACGCCTCCGGCTTGTGGATGTTCTCGAGATACCAGCGTCCGACCGTCATCATGTCCACATGCTTGTTCGAACTGTCGACGAGCGTGTCGTGGTTGAGGACGAAGAACGCGTCGACGCGCTGCGCGAGATCGAGTGCGCGCGACTTGAACTCCTCGAAGGAATTCGTCAGGACGATGTCCACGAGCTTGAGCGGCAGTTCGCCCTGCTGAGCCAGCAACTGAAGGCGCTTGATGAAGGGACGCGTCGATTCGGAATTGCAGGCCAGAACCGCGAAGGTCTTCGCGTCCGGCACCAGACGCTTCAGCAGGACCAGGCTCTCCTTGAAATACCCGGACTGCCACACGCCCGTGACGTTGTGACCGGGCGTATCCATGCTGTCGACCAGGCCGTATTTCATCGGCAGCCCGTTGATCCCCCAGAAGACCACCGGGGTCTCGGTGTCGAGCAGCTGGTTGCCGATGAAGTTCGCGGCATTGTCGTCGCCGAGCAGGACGACGTCGGGACGGAAGGTCGCGATCTCACGCATGATCCGTGCGGTCACCCGCGCGATCTCGTCGGGGCGGTTGTGCCGCTTCGTATCCATCCAGACCTTCCTGATGACCGCCCGCGAGCTCTCGACATGATCGTCCTGCGCCAACGCGAGCACCTGTTCCTTGCCATCGAGATAGCCGTATTGGAGCATCGCCGCGGCCAATCCCTCCTGGGTGGACACCGACCACAGATATTCCTTGTGGTAGCTGCTGACGACGAACACCCGGCGTTTCGGCGCTTCGGCGAAGGCGGTTGCCGCCGTCGCGACGAGAAGCAGCAGAACGATCAGGCCGCGGTTGATGAACATGGACATTGCGCGGGTCACTTTCGGTTCGCAGCGGCAAGGATGGACGTGCGGGATGTGGCGCGTCGCATGGTCGGTTCTGCGTCTAGGCTTTGCCGACCGCGCGCCATTTGTCGAAGATCCTGTCGATCTGACCCGCATAGAGATCGAGCGCGTCTTCGGGCGTCGATCGTTTGGACGCCACGTCGGCGAATAATCTGGGGATCAGCCATTCATTGAAGATCTCGTCGATCGCCGCATTGGCGTAGCCGGGGTAACCGACATTCACCGTCCACTTCTCGGCGTCGGAGAAGATGCCGTATTTGTCAATGGGCGTTGCCTTGGGATCGTTGGCGATCAGGCCTTGCAGATCGGGAACCAGCTGCGGATAGGTTGGGAAATTGTAGAACTCGCTGGCGAGAAACGCCGTGCGCGATTGGCCCACGAGATCGACGAGGAATTTCTTCGCGCCATCGATGTTCTCGGCGAAGTTCCAGATCACGTAGGCATTCATGAGATGCATGATGCCCAGGTGCGCGGCGGGACCCCGCGCCGGCCGGTTGAGGAAGATCTTGTCCGCGATCGGCATCTTCATGTTCTCGCCCGTCCGCGTGATCGAGATCGCATTGAGAGTCAGCGAGCCCTTGCCGGCGAGCAGCAGCCGATTGTTCGACGATGCGTCCCAGGAGAACACCTCATCGGTCATCGTCTCCTCGTAGAGCGCCTTGCAGAATTTCAGCGCGTCGAGCGCGTAGCGGCTCTTGAGGCTGGGCACGCCCTCCGCGGTCTGCACCGACGCGCCGAAGGCGGCGAGCATCGAGCGCAGCGCCATGCTGGTGTCGAGCTCGCGCGCCAAGCCGAGCCCGATCGGAATGCCATGCTTCTGCTTGATCAGGCGGCCGCCCTTGCGGATGTCATCCCACGAATTGGGAACGACGCCGACATCGTCCCAGAGATCCTTGCGGTAGTTGATCGGGTCCGGGACGTAGCTGTCGGAGAAGCCGAAATACTTCCGGGATTTCGGATTGAACGTGCTCTTGATGGCGAGATCCAGGGGCTTGCCGTAGCGCAGCTCGCACTCGGCATAGATGTCCCGGTGATCGATGACGTGATCCTCGTAGGACGCCGGCGGGCTCAGGAACATGCAGATGTCGTGGCCCCGGCGTTTGGCGATCTCCGATGCCGCGCGCCCCTGAAGGCTGGTCATGCCGACGTTGTCGACCACGACCTGGGTGTTGTTCTGCTGGCCCCACTCGACGACGAATTTCGTGTTGAACCACTCGTCGAATCCCGGGACGAAGTGATTCCATTGCAGGATCTTCAGTGTCTTTTGCGACGCGCGCGCGCTGCCGATCACCATCGGCGCGACGCTGCTCGCAAGGGCCGCAGAGGCGCCGGTCAGCACGGCGCGTCGACGGGAACTCATCTGGCTGCGGGACGCGGTTTTCATGGGCTTCTCCACGGCTCGGATCGGGCTTGCCGTCACACGATCGGATCTGAACCGCAGTCTCCGCTGCAACGGATAACGGTCGGTAAACGACTGCGGCCAAGGACATGGTCGCAGACGGGCAAGGAGATGTGAGAGTGTCGCGGAGCGCGGCCTTTGGATTTGTCGCCGTGCAGCGCGACCTCGCGACACAGGAATACTCGCCATGAATGAAGACTTCACCATCCTCGTCACGGGCTGCGATACCGGTCTGGGGCGCGAATTCGCGATCCAGTATGCGCGCGCCGGCTGGCACGTGATCGCGACCTATCTCGACCATGCCAACCGGATCGCCGCGACCGACGGCGGCGATCGCATGTCCCACGCCCAGCTCGACGTCACCAGCTTCGAACAGATCGATGCGCTGAAGGCGCATCTCGGCGCAAGGCCGGTGGACGTTCTGCTCAGCAACGCGGGCATCGGCCTCGATAGGCTGAAATTCGGCGCGATCGACTATGCGTATTTTCGCAAGATGTACGAGGTCAACACGGTCGGACCGATGAAGCTCAGCGAGACCTTCGCGCAGAACCTCGCCGCGAGCCAGCTGCGGCGCATTGCGGTCGTCTCGAGCCGGATGGGGTCGATCAGCAGCAACCTCACCGGCGGGCATTACGGGTATCGCGCTTCGAAGGCGGGGCTCAACGCGATCGTGCGCAGCCTCGCGCTCGATCTCTATCCGCGCGGCATTCGCGTGGTGGCGCTCCATCCCGGATGGGCGCGCACCTCCGAGCCCGAGGCGCCGCTCGCGGTCGAGGATTCGGTCGAGGGCATGCGCAAGATCATCGACCGGCTCGGGGCGCACGACACCGGCCAATTCTACAACTACGACGGCGCGCCGATTCCCTGGTGACGCCGCGATGGCTCGTCGCGGGGCTTCGTGCCATGCTTCGCGCACGCTGGCGGCCATAAGCGACACGGTTGGGGAGCAGGAAATGTCCGGAGCAGGGCCGATCGCCGCGGAGTGCGCGCGCCATCGCTGTGATGGTTGCGTCGTCTCCATGCCGGCGGCGGGCTGAGCGGAGCTTCGCTTGGCGGGGCTCACCCTTCGCGGCGTGCGCAAGGCCTATGGCGAGGTCCAGGTCGTGCACGGTGTCGATCTCGACATCGCCGATCGCGAATTCATGGTCTTCGTCGGACCCTCCGGCTGCGGCAAGAGCACGCTGCTGCGCATGATCGCCGGGCTCGAGGACATCACGGGCGGGACGATCGCGATCGACGGCACGGTGGTCAACGAGCTCGATCCCAAGGATCGCGACATCGCGATGGTGTTCCAGGATTACGCGCTCTACCCGCATATGACCGTGTTCGAGAACATGGCGTTCTCGCTGCGCTATCGCGGCGTCGCCAAAGCGGAGATCACGCGGCGAGTCGACGAGGCGGCGCGGATCCTCGAGATCGAGGCGCTGGTCGCACGCATGCCGCGCCAGCTCTCGGGCGGCCAGCGCCAGCGCGTCGCGATGGGCCGCGCCATTGTGCGCAACCCGGCGGTGTTCCTGTTCGACGAGCCGCTGTCCAACCTCGACGCCAAGCTGCGCGTGGCGATGCGCTCGGAGATCAAGCA
>JANNTF010001138.1:0-9969 GCA_031403455.1 Alphaproteobacteria bacterium
CCTGTCCCTCCTCATCCGAGGAGGGACGACAAGGAATTTGAGTCGTCCCTCCTCGACTTGAGGAGGGACAGGCGATCGCGCGGAGGCGAGTTCGCCGGGGCGGGGAGGGCCGCGCCACCATGACCCTCTCGCGCTTCCTCACGCGTCGCCTCTTCTTTTCCGTGCCGCTGCTGCTCGGGGTGCTGTTCTTCACCTTCGCGCTGGTGCGCATCGGCGGGCAGGACCCGGTCGCCCTGCTCGCGGGGCCGACGGCCAGCGCGCAGGAAATCGAGCTGGTGCGGCGCGAACTCGGCCTCGACCAGTCGTTGTTCGCCCAGTTCCTCATCTACCTCGGCAAGGTCGCGCGCTTCGATCTCGGCCAGTCCTGGCTGAGCAACAAGCCCGTGCTGTCGGAGCTGGTCGATCGCGTGCCGGTGACGGTCGAGCTGATGTTCTGGGGCGTGTTGATCGGCGCCCTGATCGGCATTCCCGTCGGCCTGCGCGCCGCGTTTCGCGCCGACGGGCTCTACGATCAGATCAGCCGTTTCGTCTCGCTGCTCGGCTTCTCCATTCCGACCTACTGGCTCGGCCTGATGATGCTGTTCGTCTTCTTCTTCCTGCTCGATTGGGCGCCGCCGGGCATGGGGCGCATCAGCCTGATGGCGACGCCGCCGCCGCGCATCACCGGCAGCTATCTCATCGATGGCATGCTGACGGCGAATTGGGAGGCCGCGCGCTCGGCCCTCGGGCAACTCGTATTGCCGGTGCTGTGCGTGGCGATCATCGCATCGGCGCCGATCATCAAGCAGACTCGCGCCATGGCGCTGGAAGTCCTCGGCCGCGACTATGTCCGTCTCGCGCGCGCCGCAGGCCTGCCGGAGCGCGACGTGCGTCGCATCGTGTGGCGCAACGCGCTCGTGCCCGTGGTGACCTTCATCGGCACGGAGATCACCGGCCTGGTCGGCACCGCGTCGCTGATCGAGTACGTCTTCGCCTGGGGCGGGCTCGGGCAATACGGTCTCAACGCGATCACATCAGGCGATTTCGCGGTGGTCCAGGGCTACGTGCTGTTCCTGGCGCTGTTCTCCGTTGTCGTCTTCGTCCTCGTCGACATCCTGACCTTCCTGCTCGAACCGCGCGCGGCGGGTGAGGCATGACGGCGGAACTCCTCATGGAGTCGGCGCGCGCCAAGCCGCGGCCGGGCCTCGGCGCACGCGCGGTGCAGCGGCTGATCGGATTGTCGCGACGCAGTCCGACGATGATGGTCGGCGCCGGCATCATCCTGCTCTTCGCCGTGTTGGCCATCTTCCATCTCTGGCTGATGCCGCATGATCCGGTGCGTGCCTATCCGACGGAAGTGCTGAAGGCGCCGAGCGCGCGATTCTGGTTCGGCACCGACGGCAACGGCATGGATGTGTTCAGCCGGGTCATCTACGGCTCGCTCTACGCCTTCGGCATCGCGGTGCCGTCGGTGGTGATCGGCCTCGTGCTCGGCGTGCCGATCGGGCTGTGGACCGGGTATCGCGGCGGGTTGTTCGACGAGATCATGATGCGCGTGATCGACGCCATCCGCGTGTTTCCGATCATCATCCTCGCGCTCGCGATCGTCGCGGCCACCGGCCAGTCGCTGGTCAACGTCATCTTCGTGATCGGCTTGATCGACTCGCCAATCTTCGTGCGCGTCGTGCGCGCGGAAGTCCTGGCGTTGCGCTCGAATAATTTCGTCGAGGCGGCGCGCGCGCTCGGGAATCCGACATGGCGCATTCTGTTCGTCCATCTCCTGCCCAATGCGCTGCGCGGCGCGATCGCGCAGACCTCGGTGCGCGCGGCCTGGGCGGTGCGCATCAGCGCGACGCTCGCGTTCCTGGGCGTCGGCATCCAGCAACCGACGCCCGAATGGGGCGCGATGATCCGCCAGGGCGCCGAGTTCATCGTCACAGGACAATGGTGGGTGGCGCTGTTCCCGGGCTGCGCGCTCATCCTGCTCGTGCTCGGCCTCAACATGTTCGGTGACGGGGCGCAGGATCTGCTCGATCCTCAGCGCAAATCGACGCGATGACGCTGCTCCAGGTCGAGGATCTCCATACGCATTTCGTGTCGCGCTCGCTGGACAACGAGATGCGCGTCGCGCGGGCGCTCAACGGCGTGTCGTTCCAGCTGGAGCGCGGTCGCCTGCTCGGCCTGGTCGGCGAGACGGGTGCCGGAAAATCGCTGACGGCGCTGTCGATCATGGGGCTGCTCAAGCCGCCGGCCCGCATCGTCGGCGGCCGGATCCGCTTCGAGGGCAAGGATCTCGCCCGGATGGCGCCCGCGGAGCTCAACCGGCTGCGTGGCGATCGCCTGGCGCTGATCGTGCAGAATCCGCGCGCATCGCTGGATCCGCTGGCGCGCATCGGAGATCAGCTCGCGCGCGTCAATCGCGCCCATCGCCGGGTCGATGCGTCGAGCGCGCGCCGGCGGGCGATCGAGATGCTCAAAGCGGTAGGATTGCCCGACCCGGAGCGCTGCGCGCGCGCCTGGCCCCATGAACTCTCGGGCGGCATGGCGCAGCGCGTGCTCATCGCCATGGCGCTGATCAACGAGCCGCAGCTGGTCATCGCCGACGAGCCGACGACGGGACTCGACGTCACGGTCCAGGCGCAGATCCTCGATCTCATCCAAGGCATGGTGCGCGCCCGTGGTCTCGGCGCCATCATCATCACGCATGATCTGGGCGTGGTCGCGCATTACTGCGACGACGTGGCCGTGATGTACGCGGGCGGCATCGTGGAGCAGGGCGACACGCGCGCCGTGTTCAGCCGGCCGCGCCATCCCTACACGATCAACCTCATCGACTCGACGCCGGAGCGGCTGGTGATCGGGTCGGGGCGCATCTTCGGCGGGCCGCCGCCGAATCTCTACGACCTGCCGCTGGGCTGCCATTACCGCGCGCGATGTCCCAAGGCCGCGGAGATCTGCATCAACGCGCCGCCCTGGGTGACGATCGCCGGGCAGCACCAGGCGCGATGTCATCGGGTCGATCAGCCATGAGCGCGCCGATCCTCGCGGTCGAGAATCTCACCAAGCATTTCACGGTCGGCAACAGCCAGATCGTGCATGCCGTCAACGCGGTGAGCTTCGCGATCCACCGCGGTCAGACAATCGGCCTGGTCGGCGAGAGCGGCTCGGGCAAGTCGACCATCGGCCGCACCGTGCTGCGCCTGCTGCGACCCACTTCGGGACGCGTGGTCTTCGACGGCAAGGACATCACCGATCTGTCGGAAGCCGAGTGCCGGCCGTTGCGCGCGCGCATGCAGATGGTGTTCCAGGATCCCTGGAGCGCGCTCAATCCGCGCCACAGCGCCAGGCGACTGATCGAAGAGCCGCTGCTGCTGCACACGAAGCTCGGCGCGGCGGAGCGTCGCGCGCGCGGCGAGGCGCTGGCCGATCGCGTCCATCTCGGGCGCCCGATCCTCGACCGGTTCCCGAGCGAGCTCTCCGGCGGGCAGTTGCAGCGGGTCTGCGTCGCGCGCGCCATCGCCACCGATCCGGCGCTGATCGTGCTCGACGAGCCGACCAGCTCGCTCGATCTCTCGGTGCGCGCCGGGATTCTCGAGCTGCTGGCCGAGATCCGCGCCGAGACCGGCGCCGGCATGCTGTTCATCTCGCATGATCTCGGCACGCTGAAGCTGATCAGCGACGAGATCATCGTGCTCTATCTCGGGTCGGTGATGGAGCGCGCGCCGTCGCGCGAGATCTTCGCGGCGCCGGAACATCCCTACACCCAGGCGCTGATGTCGGCGCATCTCTCGCCCGATCCCACTCATGTGACCACGCGTATCCGGCTGGAAGGCGAGATTCCGAGTCCGATCGATCTGCCGCCGGGTTGTCCGTTCGCCAGCCGCTGCTTCGCCACGGTCGATGCGTGTCATCGCGAACGGCCGCTCCTGGTTCCGGCGCATGGCGGCCGCGGATCCGCCGCCTGCATCCGTCTCGCCGAGTTCGAACGCCCGTCGCCGACCCGCGTGGCCTGATCCCAGGAAAGCTACGATGACCAACGCCTATCCGACGCTCTTCAGTCCGATCAAGCTCGGCAAGCACACCATCCGCAACCGCGTCTGGATGGCGGCCCATGCGACCTTGCTGGTGAAGGATCATCTCTTCTCGCAGGCGCATCTCGACTACTACGCGGAGCGCGCGCGCCATGGCGTCGGCATCATCACGATGGAGGCGATGGCGGTCCATCCGACGACGCAGCCGTACAAAGGCAAGGCCTTCGCCTTCGACCCGCGCATGGTGCCGGAATACCGGAAGATCGCCGACGCCGTGCATGCACATGGCGCGAAGATCCTGTGCCAGCCCTGGCATCGCGGCCGCGAGACCTCCTCGGTCACCAACGGCCTGCCGGTGTGGGCGCCGTCCTCGATCCCGTGTTCGGTCTATCGCGAGATGCCGCATGTGATGACGGCCGCGGACATCGACGCGATCATCGCGGGCTATCGGCTCTCCGCGCGCTATGCCCGCGAAGGCGGGCTCGACGGCGTCGAGGTGCACTCGATGTCGCACGGCTATCTGCTCAATCAGTTCCTGTCGCCGGCGACCAATCACCGCACCGACATGTTCGGCGGCAGCATCGAGAACCGGTTGCGCATCGTGCACGAGATCCTCGACGCGACGCGCCAGGAGACCGGGCCGGACATGATCGTGGGCGTGCGCATCAACAGCGATGACGGGCACGAGGGCGGGTTGCGGCCGGACGATTGGGCCGACATCGCGCGGCGTCTCGAAGCGACCGGTCATCTCGACTACATCTCGTGCAGCCACGGGACGTATCTCAACCGCATGCTGATCTACCCGACCTCCCCCCAGGAGCATGGGTTCCAGATGGCGGCGACGCGCAAGGTGAAGGCGGCGGTCAAGCTGCCGGTGGTCGGCGTCGGCCGCATCGTGACGCCGGAAGAGGCGGAGCATCATCTCGCGCGCGGTGATTGCGATTTCGTCGCGCTGGCGCGGGCGCTGATCGCCGATCCGGAATGGGTGAGCAAGGCCGCGCGCGGCGACGGCGCCAAGGTGCGCCCTTGCGTCGGCGCGAATTGGTGCATGTCCTCGATCTTCGCGCAGGCGCCGATCGCCTGCATCCACAACCCGGCCGCGGGGATGGAGCGTGAGCTCGGCAGCGATACGCTGAAGCCGGCGGCGCGGGTCAAGAAGGTGGCGATCGTCGGTGGCGGACCGGCGGGCATGCGCGCCGCTCTGACGGCCGCGATGCGCGGACATCGCGTGACGCTGTTCGAGAAGAGCGCCGCGCTTGGCGGCCAGGTCGCGCTCTGGGCCAAGGCGCCGAGTCGCACCGAACTCACCGGCATCGCCGAGTGGATGAAGGCGCGCCTGATGGAGACGCAGGCGGAGATCCGGCTCGGCACGGCGGCGACAGCCGCGTTGCTGCGCAGCGAGGGCTTCGAGAGCGTGGTGATCGCGGCGGGGTCACGCGGCCTCAAGCATGGTTGGACGCCATTGCGGCCCGAACGCTGGAACGGCCCCGTCATGGAAGGCTCGGAACTCGGGCATGTCTTCTCCTACATCGATTACCTGCGCGAGGAGCCGAGGCTCGGGCCCGAGGTGATCGTGGTCGATGCGCTCGGCGGACGGCAGGGCGCGGTGGTCGCCGAAGTGCTCGCGAGCAAAGGCCATCGCGTGGAGTTCATCACCCAGCTCGGTCAGGCCTCGCCCGATCTCGCCGCCAGCCGCGACTGGGGCAAGGTCCATGGCATGCTCAAGAAGCAGGGCGTGCGCTTCACCGTGGACGTCGAGGTCACGCGCATCACGTCGGACGCGGTGGAGCTGCGCGACGTCTATACCGGCGAGACCAGCCGCCGCGCGCCGGTGCACGGCGTCGTCTTCATGCTCGGCGCCGCGGCCGAGGATGCGCTGTTCCACGAATTGCTCGCCGACCGCGCGCGCGGCCTCGACCTCAAACTGATCGGCGACGCGATGGCGCCGCGCCGCGCCTCGGATGCGATTCGCGAAGGCGAGATCGCGGCGAGGGAGATTTGATTGGCCCATGACTCACCACCCCGCGCCGCTGCGCCGCGCTGCCCCTCCTCGAGTCGAGGAGGGGCGACGAGTTGTTTTTTGTCGTCCCTCCTCGACTTGAGGAGGGACAGGCTCGCGCGGCACGCGCGAGCCAGGGTGGTGATACGCAATGCAATACAAAGGAGACACCATGACACCCGAAGGCAAGAAGGCGCTCGACGAGATCCGCAAGGTGCGGGGCTACACGCTGCCGCTGCATGAGGTCCTCGCCGAGACCAATCCGGAATTCCTGAAGCGCTACGGCGCACTCGCGTCCTACGTGATCTTCGGGCCCCAGGAAGGTCGCGCGCTCGATCTCAAGACGCGCTTCCTCGTGATGGTCGGCATCACGACGGCGGTGAAGGGCGATCGCGAAGGTATCGAATGGGCGGCCGCGCGCGCGATCAAGCATGGCGCGAGCTGGGAGGAAGTCTACGAGGCCGCGTTCCTCGCCGGGCTTCCCGCCGGCATCCCGGCCTTCGAGGCGGCGTGCAAAGTGCTGCGCGAGATGAAGGCCGGCAAAGGCTGGGTCCCGCAGCGCGTGCCGAAAGTGAAGAAGGCGCGCAAGCGGAAGTGATGCACGCGACCGTCGCCATCATCGGCGCCGGCGCGTCCGGGGCCGCGATGGCGTGGCGGCTCGCCGCGGCCGGGGTCGACGTCGTGTGTCTGGAGCGTGGCGGCTGGCTCGACCAGGCCAAGAGCCCGAGCCTGGGACATGATTGGGAGCGCGCGCTGCAGACGCGCTTCCATCCCAATCCGAATATCCGGCGCGCGCGCGACGACGATCGCGTGATCACCGAGGACACGGAGATCGAGCCCGCGTCGTTCAACGGCGTGGGCGGCAGCCTGCTGCGCTGGGGCGCGCATTTTCCGCGGCTGCGGCCCTCCGATTTTCGCGTGCGCTCGCTCGACGGCGTCGCCGATGACTGGCCGCTGGGCTACGCCGATCTCGAACCCTATTACGATCTGAACGACGCGATGACCGGCGTAGCCGGTTTGCGCGGCGATCCCGGCAATCCGCTGCGTGACGCGCCGCGCGATCCGCCGCTGCCGCTTGGAATCGGCGGCGAGCGCCTCGCGGCGGGCTTCGATCGACTCGGCTGGCATTGGTGGCCGTCGGATGCGGCGATCGTCACGCGCGCCCGGCCCGGCCGCGCGCCCTGCAACAATTGCGGTCCCTGCGGCGTCGGCTGTCCGCGCGGCAGCCGCGCCAGCGGCGACAACACCTATTGGCCCGCCGCGCGCGCGGCCGGCGCGCGGCTCGAGACGGGCGTGCGCGTGACGGGGCTGGTGACGGGTGCTGGCGGCGATCGCGTCGCGACGATCGCCTATCGCGATGCTCTGGGTCAGGCGCGCACGCTCGACGCCGATCATGTCGTCTGCGCCGCCAACGGGCTGGGCACCGCGCGGCTGCTGCTCGCCTCGGCCGATCGTCATCATCCCGAGGGCCTCGCGAATGCCAGCGGTCTCGTCGGGCGGCGCCTGATGCATCACCCGACGGCGATCGTCACCGGCGTGTTCGACGAACGTCTCGACGGTCACAAGGGACCCTTCGCCTGCGCGCTCGCCTGCCAGGAATTCTACGAAACCGATCGCGCGCGCGGCGCACTTCGCGGCCTGCAGCTGCAGATGCTGCGCGGCTCGGGACCGGTGGCGACGGCGCTCGGCGGCTACATGGCGCGGCTGCCCTGGGGGCGCGGCCATCATCGCGCGTTCGCGCGGCAATTCGCCCATGGCGCGACTCTGACCGTGACGGTCGAGGATCTGCCGGAGGCCGAGAACCGCGTCACGCTCGACGCCGCGCGCCGCGATGTCGCGGGCATGCCTCTGGCGCGGCTCGCCTATCGGGTGAGCGAGAATTCTCGCCGGCTGCTCGCATTCGGCATCGAGCGCGCGCGCGATGCGCTGCGCGCGGCCGGCGCGATCGACGTCATCGTCAATCCGCTCAGCCGTGCGGCCGGCTTCCATTTTCTCGGCACGGCGCGCGCCGGCGATGATCCGGCCTCGTCGGTCGTCGACGGTTTCGGCCGCGCGCATGATCTCGAGAATCTCTGGGTCGTCGACGGCAGCGTCTTCGTGACCGCGGGCGCGGTCAACCCGACGCCGACGATCCAGGCTTTCGCCTTGCGGGCGGCCGATGCGATGCTGGCGCGAATCGGACCATGACCCAAGACCCGCTCGCGATCGTCCTCGACACCCTGCTGCCCGGCGATGGCGCCTGGCCAGCGGCGCGCGATGTCGATTTGGCGCAAGGCCTGCGCGCCGATACCGAGGGCGATCCGGAGCGACAGATCGACATCGTGCTCGCGGCCCTGCCGCCTGGTTTCGGCGCGGGCGACGTCGAGACGCGCGAGGCGGCGTTGCGCGCGATCGAGACCACCCATGCCGCCGCCTTCGAGCGCCTCGTGACTCTCGCCTATACCGCCTATTACATCGAGCCGCGCGTGCGCGCCGTGATCGAGCGCGAGACCGGTTACGAGAACCGCCCGCCGCAGCCTCTGGGCTACGCGCTCGATCCCTTCGACGAAAGCCTGCTCGACAAGCAGCGCCAGCGCGCGCCGTTCTGGCGCCAGGCCCGATGATGACCGGGATCCGCTACCTGGCTCGAGAGCGGCGCGTGGCGAAGGGCGGTGGGTGTGGTTGACGTGGTGGAGATTCGGGGCGCCGGGGTCGCGTTCGCGCGAGGCGAGCAGCGCATCACGGCATTTCAAGATATCTCGTTGACGATCGAAGCCGGGGCCTTCGTGACGATCATCGGCCCGTCGGGGTGCGGGAAGTCGACCCTTTTGCGTGTCGTCGCCGATCTGATGCCCTGTACCGAGGGCAGCGTCGAGGTCTACGGCGCGGCGCCGAGCCGGGCGCGCACGGAGCGGCAGGTCGGCTTCGTATTCCAGGACTCGACCCTGCTGCCCTGGCGCACGGCGCTCGCCAATATCGAGCTCCCGCTCGAAGTGGGCGCGTGGCACGCCCGCGGAAGGGCGGGTCGCGTGGCGACCGAGCTGTTCCGCCTGGTCGGCCTCGCCGGACGCGAGAGCGCGCTGCCCAGCGAATTGTCCGGCGGCATGCGCCAGCGCGTGGCGATCGCGCGCGCGCTGATCTCCAATCCGAGCATCCTGCTGATGGACGAGCCGTTCGGCGCGCTGGACGAGATCACGCGCGACCGGCTCAACGAGGAACTCCTGCGGATCTGGCGTGAGACGCGCACCACCGTGCTGTTCGTGACGCATAGCCTCGTGGAGGCGGCCTATCTCGGCGAGCGCGTGATCGTGATGGCGGCCAATCCCGGCCGGGTGATCGAGATCGTCGATCTGCGCGCCGAGAAACCGGGCAACGCGATCAACCGCAGCGACCCGCGTTTCTTCGCCATCACCACGACACTGCGCCGGCTTCTCGAGGCGGGAACGCCGGTGATCGCATGAGCGGCGCCGAGCGGCTTCCCGGCTGGATGTGGCCCGTCCTCGGAGGCGTCTCCGTCGTGGTCGCCTGGTTCGTAATCGTCGTCGGTTTCGGCGTCCCCAACTACATCGCGCCGAGCCCGGCCGAGGTAGCGGGCGTGTTCGTCAGGAGCTGGCCGCTGCTGCTGCGCAATCTCTGGCCGACCTTGCAGGAGAGCATCGCCGGTTTCGTGCTGGGCAACGGCCTGGCGATCGTCACGGCGATCGTCTTCGTCCATGTCCGCTCGGTGCAGCGGATGTATTTTCCGATCGCAACGCTGGTCAACACCGTGCCGATCCTCGCGATCTCGCCGATCCTGGTCCTCATTTTCGGAATCGGCATGCTCTCGAAGGTGATCATCGCGGCGATCATCTGCTTCTTCCCGACGCTGGTGAACATGATCCGCGGCTTCGAATCCGTGTCGGCGAGCGAGATGGAGCTGATGCGCGTGCTCTCGGCGACGCGCCGCGAGATCTTCTTCAAGCTGCGCGTGCCGCGCTCGCT
>JANNTF010001139.1:0-8193 GCA_031403455.1 Alphaproteobacteria bacterium
CAGCAATGCTGGAATCATGCCGTAGAGCAGCATCGCCACGTCGCGGACCGCGCTGATCGGCCTGCCGCTGACGCGCACCGGTTCGCCGAGTGACGGATCGAGGCCTGCCGCGCGCAGATTGATGCGCGCGCGCGCCCGCGCATACTCGTTGAGCGTGGTGGCGAGCCTGCCCGCGCTGGCTGCCATCGCGATGTTGCCGGGGTCGAATACCACCGCGATGTCGAGCATGCGCGCGTCCGACGCGGCGGTGACGATCAACCCGACCGGCTCGACTCCGCGGCGAACCAGCGTCTCGACATCGTCCGTGGTCCGGCGCAACTCGACACGGTTGGTGACGAGGAACGGTCCGAGATCCGCGAACTCGTTCACGCCGGCGAGCCCCTGCACGGGCACGTGCAGGATCGCCGCCTCGCGATCCGTACGCAGCGATGCGCCGCCGGCCATGAGCAACACGCCCAGCAGCAACGGACCCAGCAGCGGATAGACGAGGGACAGCAGCAGGCTCCGGCGATCGCGAAGATGGTCGCGCATCTCCTTGGCGAACACGATCGAAGTCTGCCGACTGACGGTCAGGCGCATCGCGGCAATCCTGATCGCGTGCGTGCGGCGGCAATCGCGTCGACGAACACGTCTTCGAGATCGGTGGTGGCGAAGCGTCGCAGGAGTTCCGTCGGGGTGCCCGTCGCGATCACGCGGCCACGATCGATGATGAACAGGACATCGCAGAGCTGCGTCACCTCCGCCATCACATGGCTTGCCAGCACGACGCACCGACCCGCCATGCGCAGTTCCCGGATCAGCTCGCGCACGGCACGGGTCGATGCGACGTCCAGCCCGTTGGTCGGCTCGTCGAGGATGATGTTCTGCGGCGCATGGATGAGCGCGCGCGCAAGCGCGACCTTGAGCTCCTGGCCGCGCGACAGGCCGCGCGCCCGTCGATCGATGAACTCCGCCATTTCCAGGCGCTCCGCCAGCACGGCGATGCGCTGTGCCAACGCGGTCGGGGTGACACCGTGCAGCGCGCCGAAATACTCGAGATGCTCCCGCGGCGTCAGGCGCGGATAGAGGCCGCGTATGTCGGGCAGCACACCCAGGCGCGGCAAGGCCGCCAGACGCTCGCGCCATGAATCGTGGCCGTCGACTCGTGCGGCTCCCCGGTCGGGCTCGACGACACCGCAGATCGCGCGAAACGTGGTGGTCTTCCCAGCGCCATTCGCGCCGATCAACCCCGTAACCGCGCCATCGGCGGCATGAAAGTTCAGACCGTCGACCGCCGTGACATCCCCGTACCGCTTGGTGAGCGCAATGGTCTCGATCATGAACGCCTGGCGCGCAGGGCCTGCAGACGCACCCCGGCCGTGGCCGTGTCGCTAGGCGTGAGACGCTGTGCGAGCTCGCCCTTGATCGTCGTCGCGAGTTTCTTGGTCGCGTCGAGCGCCAATTCCTCGGCGAAGGCGGCATAGGCATGCGCTTCGATCACATCGGCCGGCGGCACCGAGTCATCGGCGAGCGTCTCACGCGCGAGCTTCAGCAAGGCGAGCGGCTCGCCGCGCTCGGCGGCACGACGGATCCATTCGTTGCCGGTACGCGGGTCCTTCGCAATCCCGATGCCGTTGACAATGCGCTCGCCGAGCATGAACAGCGCGCGCGTATCCCCGAGTTCGGCGGCTCGCCTGACCCATTCGGTCGCACGTGGGCGGTCGGCCGGCAGCTCGATGCCCTCGTCGAGCAACCGGGCGAGGCTCATGATCGCCGCGGTCTGGCCGCTCTGCGCCGCGCGTTCGAGCCACTGCATCGCGTGCGGCTTGTCGACGGGCACGCCATCACCGCTCGCGAATGCCTGAGCGAGCGCATACTGCGCGTCGCCATTGCCGTTCTCGGCGGCCTGCATGAACCATCGCGCGGCCTCCTGACGGTCGCGCGCCACCGGGCCGAGGCCGTGGAAGGACATCAGGCCCAGCAGGTACTGGGCGCGCACATCGCCGGCATGAGCGTGCGGCAGGGCCAACAGATAGGCGGAGGAGAAATTGCCCTTGCGGAAATACGCATCGGCGAGCTCATAGCCGGGTGCTCGCGTTTGCGCCGTCGCACACGGCGACGCCGCGAGCATCGCGCACAGAAACATGATCGCAGAGCGGCTCAGCATCGGGGCGATGCTGGCGGCCCGTGCTCAAGAAAACGTTAAGCGGGTCAGCGCCGGCGCTTGGATTTCGCCACCGCGCCGCGTGGCCGCGACACGGGTTTCGCCGTCGGCCCGGAGGCCGACTTGACGTCCTGCGCTGCAACGGCCTCGATCTCCAACAGATATTCGGGGCCCGCCAGTGCACTGACCACGAGCAGCGTGGAGGCGGGCCGATGATCGCCGAGAAAATCCTGGCGCACGCTGCGGCTATGCGCCAGATCCGCCGGATTGACGATGAAAGTCGTGACGCGCACGAGATCGGTCAGCTTCATGTCCGCCGCCGCGAGGATGGCTTGGATATTGCGCCAGATCTGCGTGCATTGCGCCGTGAAGCCTTGCGCCAATTTGCCATCCCTGGCGAGGCCGACTTGCCCGCTGATGTGCAGCGTGCGCGCGCCCGGCGCGACCTCGACGGCATGCGTGTAGCGGCCGATCGGCGGCGCGACCGTCTCTGGATTGAGGTATTTCGGCATGTGCTCCCCCTGCGGTGACGTGAACATGTTGGCGCTGAACCGCCGCGTGGCCTATCTAACGCCCCCATGATCGAAGCTGTCCATGTGATCGGCGGCGGCCTCGCCGGCTCGGAGGCCGCCTGGCAGGTGGCGCAGACCGGCGTGCCGGTCGTGCTTCACGAGATGCGCCCGGTGCGGCCCACCGAGGCGCATGTCACGGACAGCCTCGCGGAGCTGGTGTGCTCCAACTCTTTCCGCTCCGATGATCGTGAGACCAATGCGGTCGGTCTGCTGCATGCGGAAATGCGCAACGCCGGCTCGCTCATCCTGCGTGCGGCCGACGCCACGCAAGTTCCCGCAGGATCCGCGCTTGCCGTCGATCGCGAAGGATTTGCGGCGACCGTCACCGCCGCCCTCGTCGACCATCCCAACGTCACCATCCGGCGTGAGGAAGTGATCGGCCTGCCGCCAGAGTCGTGGGACAGCGTGATCATCGCCACGGGCCCGCTGACGGCGTTGGCCCTGGCCGAAGGGATCCGTGCCGTCACCGGCGAGGACTCTCTCGCCTTCTTCGACGCGATCGCGCCGATCGTGCATCGCGAGACGATCGACTTCGACACCGCCTGGATGCAGTCGCGCTGGGACAAGACAGGCCCGGCCGGCGACAGCGCCGCCTATGTCAATTGCGCCCTCGACAAGCCCGGCTACATCGCCTTCATCGAGGCGCTGATCGCCGGGGAAAAGACCGAGTTCAAGGACTGGGAGAAGAACACGCCCTATTTCGAGGGCTGCCTGCCGATCGAAGTGATGGCGGCGCGCGGCGTCGACACGCTGCGCTACGGCCCGATGAAGCCCGTCGGTCTCAGTGATCCGCGCACCGGCCGGCGCCCCTATGCCGTGGTCCAGCTGCGGCAGGACAATGCGCTGGGCACGCTCTACAACATCGTCGGCTTCCAGACGAAGCTGAAGTATGGCGCGCAGACCGAGATCTTCCGGATGATCCCGGGATTGGAACGCGCCGAGTTCGCGCGGCTGGGCGGGCTGCATCGCAACACCTTCATCTATTCGCCGCGACTTCTCGACCCCGCGCTCAGGCTGCGCAAGATGCCGCGGCTGCGGTTCGCGGGACAGATCACCGGCGTCGAAGGCTATGTCGAGAGCGCCGCGATCGGCTTGCTGGCCGGCCGCTTCGCGGCCGCCGAACGCCTGGGCGGCGAGATCATGCCACCGCCGGCGACAACCGCCTTCGGCGCCCTGCTCGCCCATCTCACGGGCGGCGCGGATGGTGGCAGTTTCCAACCGATGAACTGCAATTTCGGATTGTTCCCCGCGCTGCCCGAGGATCTCAACGTCGACGCCAAGGGGCGCCCGAAGATCCGCGGAACCGACCGCAAGCGGCTCCTGTCGGCGCGTGCGCTGCGCGATCTGGATGCCTGGCTCGCCACCGCCCCTTCCGCGGCGGCTGCGTAGCTCTCACCACCGATTGAGCAGCCGCGCCAGAGTCAGGCGCAGCGCCGCCGATGGGAGCGGCGCCTGCAAGCGCGGATCGAAGACGTCGTGACCGAGCGCCTGCAAGCGGCGCAAATGGATTCGCGCGAGCACGGCGCAGGCGACGGCGCTGAACCCGCTGCGCGGCAGAGCCGAGCGATCGACGCCGTCGAGCAAGCCACGCGCCGTCTCGGCGATCTCGACGATCACTGGTCGTGCGGCAATCGGCGACTCGCCGGCGAACCACGAGTCGAGCGACACACCCGCCTGCGCCAACCGATCGAGAGGCAGCAGACAGCGACGCGTGGTCGCCAGAAACGGCGCCGCGCGCAGGATACCCAGCAGCGCCCATGCCGTCCCCACCTGCCGCGCCGCGCTGGTCGGACCAACGCCTCGGTGGCCGAGCGCCACCATCGCGATGGCCGCCAGCGAGCCCGACGTCGCTGCCGCATAGTCGCGTAGCGCGGCGAGATCACCGCAAGGTGCATCGCTGAGATCGACCTCGCGCGCATCGATCAACGCGAGGATCGGCGCGTCATCGAGCCCGAGCCGACGCATGGTGCGCGCGAGTTCGCCGGCCACGGGGTGCGACCGCGCAATGCCGGCCCGTGCTTCCATCACGGCGTCGCGCCACCATTGCAATCTGATCAGGCCCATATGCGGCTCGCGAACGCTGTCGCGCACCCGCGCGATCTCGAGGTTGAAGGCATAGAGGGCGGTCAGGTCGCGCCGCACCGCCGCCGGAGCGACCAGAATGGTCAGCCAGCGTTCGGGATCGAAACGCCGGATCTGGTCGGCGCCGTACTGAGCCTCGTCGTCGGTCATTCAAGGCGATATATATCGACCCGCCAGTCACCCGTCATGACCACCACGCCCGCCGATCCCATCGCCGCTGCCCAGGCACGCGAGAACTTCCCCGTCGCCTCGCGCCTGATCGCGCCGGCGCTGCGACCGGCCGTGTTGGCTTTCTATAGGCTGGTTCGCGGCGCCGACGACATCGCCGACGCGCCGGAGCTGGCCGCGCACGACAAGATCGCCCGCCTGCAGGCGCTCGATGCGATCCTCGCCGGCGACCATGCGGCAGCCGGCGATGACGCGCTGGGGCGCGACGCAATGGCGCTGCGCGGCATCTGCGACCGACAGGCGGTACCCATCCTCCACGCGCGGCAACTGCTGCAGGCGTTCCTTGCCGACGCCGCTTCGCGCCCTTGCCGGAACTGGAGCGATCTTCTCGCCTATTGCCGATTCTCCGCGGCGCCGGTCGGCGGATTCCTGCTCGATCTCCACGGCGAGCCGTCGCGCGCGCGCCGCGCCAGCGATGCGCTCTGCACCGCCCTGCAGATCCTCAATCACCTCCAGGACTGCAAGGCCGATTGGCGTGACCTGAAGCGCTGTTACATCCCCACGGAGTGGCTCGCGGCGGAGGCGTTGGCGCCGGAGGATCTGCTCATCGATCGGTCACGCGACGCGCATCGGCGGGTATTCCAGCGAGTCATCGCGCATGTGCATGAGATGCTCCGCGAGGCAGCGCCTCTCGCCGGGCAGCTGGGCGACCATCGCTTGGCGCAGGAAGCCGCGGGGATCCTGGCGCTGGCCAAGGCGCTCGCGCGCCGGCTGGAGCGCCGTGATCCGCTTGCCGGTCGCGTCGAGCTCGGCCGGCTTCACAAGCTGGCCGTATTCTCGGCTGCCGCGCTGGGCAGCGCACTGCGGCGCGGCTGGGCGCCGCGATCGAGTTTCGACCTCGCGATGCGGTTGTTTCCGGCATCTGCGCGCGAGCCCATCCGAGCCATCTATCGGCTGGCACGGCGCGTCGACGACATCGCCGATGGCCCGGCCGCGCCCGAGCGCAAGCGCGCCGCGATGGCGGCATGGCATGCGGAGATCGATGCGCTCTACGAATCCCGCCCAACCGACCCGCTCACCCGCGCGCTGCTGCCGTTCATCGCGCGCCTGCCACGCGCGGAGTTCCACGCGCTGATCGACGGGCTGCAGATGGATGCCGACGGGCCCGTTCATGCGCCGGACCGCGCGACGTTTCGGCTCTATTGCCGGCGCGTCGCCGGCTCGATCGGTGTTCTCGTCCTGGCGGCTTGCGAACGGACGGCAGCGGAGGACGGCGCGTTCGCCGTGCAACTTGGCGAGGCCTTCCAGATGGTGAACATCCTGCGGGACATCGAGGAGGATGCGCAGCGTGGGCGGCTCTATCTGCCAGCCGAGCTGCTGCGCGATGCCGGCATGGATCCGCAGAGCGAACCGCACGCGATCATCGCGGATCCGCGCCTGGATCTGGTGCGTCGCGCCTTCGTTCGAGAGATCGATCAGGCCTTCGCGCGTGTCGATCCATTGACGACACCAGGCGCCCGCATTGGCGGAATCAACGCGATGATGACGACCTATCGCCAGATCTTCCTGCAGCTCAAGCAATCGCCCGGCGTGGCGCCGAAGCTGCGCTGGCGTGACCGTTGCCGCACGCTCGTCGCAGCGATGCGCGCCGCGTGACGATACATGTCGTCGGCGCAGGGGTCGCCGGACTGAGCGCCGCGGTGACGCTGCGCGACATCGGCTCCGAAATCGTGCTCTACGAAGCGGCGCCCCAGGCCGGTGGTCGCTGCCGGTCCTGGCTCGATCCCAAGCTCGGCGCGACGATCGACAACGGGACACATGTGGTCGTGGGCGCGAATCATGCGGTCACGGAGTTCGTCGAAGCGATCGGCTCCGCGGATGATCTCCACTGGTGCGACGGCGGTGTCGAATTCCGCGATCTCCAAGGCGAGGCGCGCTGGACGATCTCGGCGGCGACCGATGTGCTGCGGCTCTCCCGGCAATGGGGTGGATCGCTGTGGCGCGAAGGCGCCTGCGCCATGCGGCTCGGCTGCGCATCGGCCGACGGAACGATCGAGGCGTGTCTTGCGCCGGGATCGTTGCTTGCCCATCGCTTCTGGCGCCCGCTCGCGCGCGCGGTGATGAACACGGACCCCGCGATCGCGAGCGCCGGCCCGTTTGCGCGTGTGCTGCGCCATACGCTGGCGCGGGGCCCGGCCGCGATGCGCGTGGGTATCGTGCGCCACAGCCTGTCGGCGTGCTTCATCGATCCCGCGCTGGCGTCGTTGCGTCGGGCCGATGTCACGATTCACTTCGGCGCCAGGCTGCGAGCGGTCGAGTCGCGCGGTGACGACATCATCGGGCTGAATTTCGCGACGAGCGAGGTCGCCGTGTCGCCGGCCGATCGTGTGATCCTTGCCATACCGCCCTGGGATCTCGGCCACTGCGTCCCTGAACTCGCGCCGGCGTACCAGAGTTCGGCGATCGTGAATCTCCACGCGCGCGTGCCGATGGCGGCGGCACCTCACGCGCCGCGTCTGCTGGGTCTCGTGGGCGGCACGGCGGAATGGCTCGTCGTTCGAGACGACATCGTCAGCGCCACGGTCAGCGCGGCCGATGATCTCGCCGACCGTGACGCGTCGGTGATCGCCGCGATGCTGTGGCGTGACGTGGCGCGCGCGCTCGACCTGCCGGCGGAAACGCCGCATCGCCTGCGGATCGTGAAGGATCACCGCGCGACGCCGCGCCAGACACCCGCGTTCGAACGGCTTCGCCCTGGCGCGACGACCCGGTTCAGGAATCTGAGGCTGGCGGGAGATTGGGTTGAACCCGGGCTTCCTTGCACGATCGAAGCCGCCATCGCAAGCGGCGTGCAGGCGGCCAAATCGAGTCGCAGCGTGCGGTGACGTTGCGAGCCAATTGCGAGTCGGTCACGGGCTGGTATTGTCCCGGGTCACTCCGACGTCTCGCTCCTTGAAAGGGGGTTACGCGCATGGCCGATCTACTCGCAAAGCTCGGGCTGGATAAGCTCGAGCGTGCCGTGTTCTACGGCATCATCCTCGCAGCCATCCTGGCCCTCGTCGCCAGGGGTGTGCATTTCGACTACACATGGTTCGTCTTCTTCGTCCGCTGGCTGCATGTCCTGTCGGGCGTCATGTGGGTCGGCCTGCTCTGGTACTTCAACTTCGTCCAGATCCCGTCGATGCCGAAGATCCCGGATGAGCAAAAGCCCGCCATCAGCAAGGTGAT
>JANNTF010001140.1:0-1830 GCA_031403455.1 Alphaproteobacteria bacterium
CACGGCGTTCAGCGTGCCGTGATGCATGTTGATCGGCTGGATCGCGCCCAGCGGATGCGACAGCGCATGCACCGCGCCGAGCCCCTTCTGGAACGCCATCGCGCCTTCCATCGAGGCCATCATCATGTTCCAGCGCGCATCGCGGTCCTTGCCGTCGAGCACCGCGCGCTCGAGATAGCCGGCGACGCGCATCGCGCCGTCGAGCGCGATCGCCTCGGCGGGTGGATTATTGGCCGGAGCGAGGAACGTCTCGATGCAATGCGCCATCGCATCCATGCCCGTCGCCGCGGTGATCTTCGCCGGCAGCCCGAGCGTGAGCTCGGGATCGCACAGCGCCAGACGCGGAATGAGATGCGGGCTGATCAGCGCGAGCTTGCGGCCATCCTCCAGGATCACGACGGCGCCGCGCCCGACTTCGCTGCCGGTGCCCGCGGTCGTCGGCACCGCGATGACCGGCGCGACCGCCGGCGTGATGCGCGCGACGCCACCCTCGATCGCCATGTACTGCGTGAGCGCGCCGGGATGGGTGGCGAGCAGGGCGACCGCCTTGGCGAGATCCATCGCCGAGCCGCCGCCGACCGCCACCAACCCGTCGCAGCCATGCTCGCGATAGAGCGCGACCGCGAGCTTGGTGGCGGCCTCGGTGGGGTTGGACGGCGTGCCGTCGAAGATCGCCAGCGGCTTGGGCGCCATCGCATCGATGACGCGCTGCGCCACACCGGCCGCGACCACGCCCTTGTCGGTGACCAGAAGCGGTCGCGTGATGCCGGCGAGTTTCATCTCGTCCGGGAGCAAATTGATCGCGCCGAAATCGAACTGGATGCGCGTGAGATAGGTGATGAGTGCCATGGTCCCTCCTGGGTCTCCGGAACATACCAAGGAATTTGGCGCCTGCCGTAAGTCAGCGCTTGGGCGGCGGCTTGAGGGTGAGGCCCCGGCCTTTCGCGATCGCAGCATTGCCGAAGCGCTCCCGCACCGCATCGACCGCGCGCTCGAGCTTCTCGTTGGGCTTGGGCCCGCGATCGAAGAGATCCACCGTGTCGGGTTGCGCGGCGCAGACGATCTCCCCAGCGCCCACGCCGATCAGGCGATAGCGCCGTGCGCCCACTTCAGGCGCGAGCAGCAGACACGCGGCCTTGAACATGTCATCGGCAAGCTGGGTGGGTCGCGCCAGCTTGCGCCGCCGCGTGAGGATCCTGAACTCGGAGGTCCTGAGCTTGAGCACGATCGTGGCGGTCGCCACATCCGCATGCTTCAGGCGTCGCGACAATTTCTCGGCCAGCGGCCAGAGCTCCGCTTCGAGCGCGGCGCGATCGATGAGGTCGTGTTCGAATGTCGTCTCGCAGGAGATTCCCTTCGCGTCGCGTTCGGGCACGACCACGCGGACGTCGCGCCCGAAAGCGAGATCGGCGAGGCGCTCCCCCCAGCCGCCGAAACGCATGCGCAAGCCACGCTCGCCGAGCGCCTGGAGCTGCGCGATGGTCTCGATCCCTTCGGCGGCAAGCGTCGCGCCGGCCTTCGGTCCGATGCCCGGCAACACGCGGACATGCCGGGTCGCCAGGAAAGCGACGGTCTCGGGCTTGCCGATGACGCCGAAGCCGCGCGGCTTGTCGAGCTCCGAGGCAAGCTTGGCGAGCAGCTTGTTGTGGCTGAGTCCGACCGACACCGTGATGCCGAGCTCGGCTTCGACGCGCCGGGCGACATCGGCGAGCACGATCGCCGGCGGGCGGCCGTGATGCTTCTCGGTTCCCGCCAGCTCGAGGAACGCCTCATCGAGCGACAGCGGCTCCACGAGGGGCGTCGCGTCGAGGAAGATCGCGCGGACCTGGG
>JANNTF010001141.1:0-7580 GCA_031403455.1 Alphaproteobacteria bacterium
GGTGCGGCGCGCGATCGCGCTGGCGACCGACTACGCCGGCATCAACACCGCGGTGTTCGAGGATCTCGGCACGCGGCCGCGCGGCATCGTGCCGCCGATCATTCCCGGGTCGCTCGCGTCGCTGCCGCTGGTCGAGCCCGACATCGCGCGCGCCAAGGCGCTGCTCGCCGAGGCCGGCTTCCCCGATGGCGTGGACATCACGCTCGAATATTCCGGCATCGAATGGTGGGAGGAGGGCATCGCGATCCAGATGCAGCGCAGCCTCGCCGCGGCGGGCATCCGTGCGACGCCCAAGCGCATCTCCGACGCGGACATGCGCGCGCGCGCCGCGATCAACCGGCGCGATCTGCCGTTCTTCACCTTCAAGGATTTTCCGTTCGTCCTCGACCCGATCTACAAGATGTTCAACGACGCCCATCGGATGGGCGCATCGAATCGCAACGACTACACCAATGCGGCCTTCGACAAGCTGCTGGATGACGGCGCGGTCGAGGCCGATCCCGCGAAGCGCCTGGCGATGGCGACGCAGGCGCAGCGCATGCACGCCGACGACGCGACCTGGGTCTACATCACCTATCCTGGCCATTTCGAACCGATGCCGGTCTGCATGCGCGGATACACGTGGTACCCGGATTACCATGAGCGTTGGCGCGAGCTGACCTGCCAGTGAGACAGGCGCGCTAGGACGGCGTCTCGGGACGCAAGGGCGTCTTGCGGTCGCCATCCTCGGCGAGGATGCGCATGAGCTTGCGCAGGCTCTGATCCGCGGCCGTGCGCGCCTCGGTCAGGAAGCCCTGGTCCTCGGCGAGGCGCGCGATGTCGTCAGCCGTGAGCGCGCCCTTGGCGATCAGCGTCGCCTCGAGCGCCATGCGCTGATGCCGCTCGATGTGAAGCTGCGCCGAGAGCTCGAAGACCAGGGCGGCCAGGCGATCGAGATCGGCGGCGGCGAGAAAGCGCAGCTCCGGCGTTGGCTTGCTCATCCTGCGCTCATGCCGGCTTGCGGGCTTCGAGCACGGCCCAGGGGAAGTGCCATTCCGATCGTTCCGGCCACGCGAGCGTGTCGAGGCGTCCGCCGCCACGCTCGTCGAACGCGACCCAGCGCGCGTCGCTGAGCCCGGCCCGGCGGCAGAGCGCATCCATGTCCGCGGACATCGAGCCGGGCATGAAGGGTTCGTTGTTGCGGCTGCCATGCTCGACGATCGCGAGGTCGCGGAATTCGTCGCCGGTATAGGTGAAATCGAGGAAACGCAGCGTGCCGCCGGGCGCGAGCAGCCGCGCCGCTTCGACGAGAGTCGCTTCGAGTTGCGGGCGCGGCATCTCGTGAATCAACATCGTCGAGGTGACGAGATCCACGCTGCCGGCCTCGAGCCCGGTATCGGCGCAATCCGCCTGCTTGAAGCGGATGGCCAGGCCCTGCCGATTGGCCTTGTCCGCTGCGAGGGCGAGGACCGGCGCGGCGAGATCGATCCCGATCACGTCCGAATCGGGAAACCGCTTCTTGAACGGCCAGGTCGATTTGCCGAAGCCGCAACCAAGATCGACGATGCGACGATAGCGCCGCTCCGGTACGGAGGTTTCGACGAAGGCGCGGTGGAAAGTGTAGTCGTCGTTGACGCCGAGCATGACCAGCTTGGCGCCGAGCTCGTAGACATCGGCGCTCGCATCGTTGCGCCACACGCCGCCGGGCTGCACGTGGATGTCCCAGGCGGTGTACCAATCCGGCAGGTCGAGCGTGGGATCGAGCTCCAGCGTCGCCGGTCCACCCGCGACCTGCCGCGCCGCGCCGGGTCGATGCGCCACCACTTCGGCGACCGCGCGCCACAGCATCTTCTGCGATCCGCGTTCCAGCCAGGCGAACCAGCGATAGGACGGCAAGCCATGCACGATCGGCGCGACCTGCTTGCGCGAACGCGGCGGTTCGGCGCCGGCGCGCGCCACGTACTGCGCATGCAGGGCCGGATACATCACATCGGCCCAGCGCCGACGCAGGGTCAGGACGAAGTCGATCGACGCACGATCCGCGTGCGAGAGTTTCATCGGCAGCATTCCTCCTCGCGAAGCGCGGGTAGTTTGGGCAAACTCCCGGACTAAGCAAAGTCTCACATGAAGGAGCGGACGCCCGCATGACTGTCTCGCGCTACGGCCATGCGCTGTCCCCGGTGCGTGTCGGCGGCCTGGAACTGCGCAATCGGATCTTCGTGCCCGCGCATACGACCAATTACGGCCAGGAGCATCTGCCGAGCGAGCGCCATCTCGAATATCACCGCGCCCGCGCCCGCGGTGGCGTCGGGTTGATCATATTCGAGTCGATCCGCGTCCAGAAGAACACGCTCGGCCGCCCGCAAGGCGTGGCGGGCTACGATCCGCGCTGCATCGAAATTTTCGCGCGCATCGCACGCGCCGTGCAAAGCGAAGGCGCGCGCTTCTTCGGGCAGGTCATCCATCTCGGCCGCCAGATCGAAGGCGAGTTCGAGCGCACGGTTTCCTGGGGGCCGTCGGCCGTGCGCTGGAGCGCGACCGCGCAGATGCCGCATGCGATGACGCGCGGCGAGATGGACATCGTCCTGGACGGCCATGTGCAGACGGCGCGCAATCTGGTCGCGGCCGGGCTCGACGGCATCGAGGTCCAGGTCGGTCACGGCCATCTGCTGCAGCAATTCCTGTCGCCGATCGCGAATGCGCGCACCGACGCCTATGGCGGTGTCCTCGAGAACCGGCTGCGCTTTCCGCTCGAGATCGTGCGCGCGGTGCGCGCGGCGGTTGGCGCGGCGTTCTGCATGGGGATTCGCATCAGCGCCGAGGAGTATGCCGAAGGCGGCCTCACCATCGCCGACATGCGCGACATCACCACGCGGCTCGCCGCGGCCGTGAAGCTCGACTTCGTCAACGTTTCGCACTCCGCGTATCAGGCCAGCTATTCCCTGGCGACGCAGATGGCCGACATGAACATGGATGCGACGCCGTTTCGCGAGTTGCCGCGCGAGATTCGCGCTGCGTTGCGCGCGGCCGGCCAGCTCATGCCGGTCTTCGCCGTGTGCAAATTCCGCGACGTCGCCGAAGCGGAAGCGATGATCGCCTCGGGCGGCGCGGATCTCGTCGGCATGGCGCGCGCGCATCTCGCCGATCCCGACATCGTGCGCAAGGCCGCGGCGGGGCGCGAAGATACGCAGCGCGTGTGCATCGCTTGCAACCAGGGTTGCGCGGGCATGCTGGAACGCAATCTACCGATCACGTGCCTGGTCAATCCGCGCGGCGGACGCGAGGGCAGCATGAAACCGCCCGCGACGAGTCCGACCGATGCGCCCAAGCGCGTGCTCGTGATCGGCGGCGGACCCGCGGGGCTCGAGGCGGCATGGGTCGCCGCCGCGCGTGGCCACGCGGTCACGCTGTGGGAGACGGCGGCCGAGCTCGGCGGACAGACCCGCTGGATCCGCGCGATGCCGCATCGCGCCGAGTTCCTGGGCCTGATCGATCATCAGATCGCGCAATGCCAGGCGCATCAGGTGAAGTTCGTCACCGGCAAGCATGCGGATGTGGCGACGGTGACGGCGGCAGCGGCGGATCTCACGATCCTCGCCACGGGGTCGACGCCGCAGACGCTGCGCTTCGCCGCCGGGCGCGCCGCCTTGACGATCGAGCAGGCGCTCGCGGATCCGGCGCAGCTCGGCACACGGGTGGCGCTGATCGATACGACCGGCGAATGGAGCAGCCTCAGCTTCGCGGAGCATCTCGGCCTCCAGGGCAAGCGCGTGACGATCTTCGTGCCCGTCGGCGGCTTTGCCTGGCGCACGACGATCTATTCGTCGCTCGCCAATCGCAAACGGCTGCGCGCGCTCGGCGTCAAGATCGCGCTGCTGCGCGCCGCGCGCGATTGGGACGGGCGCGTGCTGACGATGGAGGATCTCTCGACGGGCGAGCTCGAAAATCATGAGGGCTTCGAGAGCGTGATCGCCGCCACCTACAATGTGGCCGCGGACTCGCTGCACCACGCGCTCGAGGCGGCGTGCATTCCCGTGCGGTCGATCGGCGATTGCCTGGCGCCGCGCACCGCTCTCGAAGCGGTCTATGAAGGTCACGAGATCGGGTTGGCGGTGTGACGGAGATGGCCATGACCACGATCGTCACGGGTGCGAGCGGCTTCGTCGGACTCAACGTCGTCGAAGCCCTGCTGCAGCACGGTCGCCGCGTCGTCGCGTTGTCGCATGACGCGTTCCCGGCGCCGGCCGCGCATGATTTCGCGCGGCTGCCCGGCAAGCTCTTCGCCGTCACGGCCGACATCACCGCGCCGGGAACGCTGGTCGAGATCTTCCGCGACCATGACGTGCGTCAGGCGATCCATCTCGCGGCGATCACGTCGGGCGCCAATGCCGACCCGGCGCACGTGGCGCGCATGCTCGATGTCAACGCGGTCGGTACGGTCGCGCTGTTCGAGGCGGCGGTGGCGAAGAAGCTGCGGCGCGTCGTCTATGCGAGTTCCGGCGCGGTCTATGGCGATGCCGTGTTCGGCGCTGCGCCGATCGACGAGGACACGCCGACACAGCCGACGACGCTCTATGGCATCACCAAGCTGCTCGGCGAGCGGCTGACGCGGCATTATCGCGCCCGACATGGTCTCGATTGGGTGGCCGCGCGGCTCTCCGCGGTGTTCGGTCCATGGGAGCGTGACACCGGTCTGCGCGCCACGCTCAGCGCGCCCTTCCAGCTTGCCGGCATCGCCGTGCGTGGCGGCGAGGCGGTGCTGGCCGCTCGCGGCGTGCGCGACTGGATCTACAGCCGCGATATCGCGCGCGCGCTCGTCGCGCTACTCGACGCGCCGGCGCCCCGCCACGATGTCTACAACGTCAGTCTCGGCGAGATCTGGGACGCGCGGCTGATCGCGGAGGCCTTGGCCGCCGAGTTTCCGGCGTTTCGCTGGCGCGTGGCGGCGAACGAGGCCGAGGCCAACATCGCCTATTTCGCGCCGCTGGACCGGGCGCGCCGCTCGGCGACCTGCGCCCGGCTGACCCAGGAATTCGGCTTCGCCCTGGCCTTTCCGCCATCGCGTGCGTGCGCCGACTATGCGGGCTGGGTGCGCACCCATCGCGCGATGTTCGCGCACGCCGAGCGCTGAACCGGGCTGGCGGGCTATGCACCATTACATCATCCGACGGCTCATCCATCTCGTGCCGGTGCTGTTCGTCGTCAGCATCGTCATCTTCTCGATCACCATGCTGCTGCCCGGCGACCCGACGCTGGCTGTTCTCGGCGATCAGGCGAGCCAGTCGGACAGGCTCGCGATGCGGGCGAAGATGGGTCTCGACCGGCCGATCCTCCTGCAATATCTGCATTGGCTGGGCAACGCCTTCACCGGCGATTTCGGACGCTCGCTGCGCACGCAGGAGCCGGTTTCGGAAATGCTGGCCGCGCGTGTTCCCGTCACCCTGCAGCTGACGCTCGGTGCGATCCTGCTCGCGGTCGTGGTCGGCGTTCCGCTCGGCATCGTCGCGGCGCTGCGACGCAATTCCTGGGTCGACGTGCTGTGCTCGGCCACGGCGATGAGCGGCGTGGCCATGCCGTATTTCTGGACCGCCATGCTGCTCATCATCCTGTTCTCGCTGACGCTGCGCTGGCTGCCGCCCTCGGGCTATGTGCCGCTGTTCTCGGCGCCCATGGAGAATCTGAAACTGATGATTCTGCCGACCCTCACCGTCGGCATGGCGATGTCGGCCCTGGTGATGCGCCAGACCAGGACCGCGATGCTGCAGATCCTGGCGCAGGATTTCATCCGCACGGCGCGCGCCAAGGGCGTCTCGGAGACGCGCGTGATCCTGCGCCATGCGCTGCGCAACGCCTTGATCCCGGTCATCACGGTGATCGGGTTGCAGACCGGCGCGCTGGTCGGCGGCGCGGTCGTCACGGAGACGGTGTTCGGCATGCCCGGCCTCGGGCGCATGGTGGTCGAAGGCATCTTCGAGCGCGACTTCGCCGCCGTGCAAGGCGCGATCCTGGTGATCGTGGTCGGCGTGCTCGGCGTCAACCTGATCACCGATCTCTGCTACGCCGTGCTCGATCGGCGGATCAAATTGTGACGGCGGCGTCGCGCGAGGCCGATCGGGACTCCGCCGGCACCCTGGTGCGCGCGGGTCGTCGGTTGCTGCGACATCGTCTCGGGCGCATCGGCGTGGCGATCTTCCTGGTCGTCTGCTTCGCCGCCGCGTTCGCGCCGTGGGTCGCACCCTTCGATCCCGCGGGCATCGACTACGACGCCATCCTCTCGCCGCCCAATCCCAAATACTGGCTCGGCACCGACGAGATCGGCCGCGACATCCTCTCGCGTGTGATCGCGGGCGCGCGCGTCTCGATCCAGATCGTGATCCTGGCGATCGTGCTCGCCTTCATCGCCGGCACGCTGATCGGCCTGACCTCGGGCTATTTCGGCGGCGTCGTCGACGATGTGGTGATGCGGATCATGGACGGGCTGCTCGCCTTCCCGATTCTGGTGCTCGCCCTCGCCATCGTCGCCGTGCTCGGCCCCGATCTGCTCAACGCGATGATCGCCATCGCCATCGTCAACGTGCCCGGCTTCGCGCGGCTCGTTCGCGCCCAGGTCCTGTCGATCCGCGAATTGGATTTCGTGCAGGCCGCCCGCGCGCTCGGCGCCAACGACTGGCGCATCATGCTGCGCCACGTGTTTCCCAGCGTGATCGGCAACGTGATCGTCTATGCCTCGCTGCGCGCATCGACGGCGCTGATCACGGAATCCTCGCTCTCGTTCCTGGGCTTGGGCGCGCAGCCGCCCGTGCCGAGCTGGGGCGGCATGCTCTCGACCGGCATGCAGTACTGGGACGCCTGGTGGATGAGCGTCTTCCCCGGCGCCGCCATCTTCCTCACCGCGCTCGGCCTCAACTTCCTCGGCGACGGCACACGCGACGCCCTCGATTCGCGATTGCAGGATTAACGCTGCGGTCGACGCGCCGGTCGGGCGGTTGTCGTTTCAGCCGACCGCGATCAGCCCGGCAGGCGATGCGCTGAGGTTGACCAACTCGCGCTCCGCATGATGCATGCGCCAGCTCAGCATCCGTTGCGCCAGCTCCAGCATGATCGCGCGGGACTCCGGGTCCCTCGACCGGTCACGCAGTTCCTCGGGATCGTCGCGCAGATCGAAGAGCAGCGGCGGCAACGCCTGGAAATGCACGTATTTGTGAGTCCGCATGCGCAGCACCGCCAGATCGCAGGAGCGATAATCCAGGCCGAGGATCTTCAGCTGGGGCGCCAGGAATCCGCCGCGCAGGCTGAACTCAAAATGCACCGCTTCCTTCGTGGCCTCCCGATGGTTGTGGATGACCGGCAGCAGCGACTCGCCATCGCAGGTGTGCGGCACATCGATGCCGATCCACTCGAGGATCGTCGGCAGGATGTCGATGCTCTCGGTGAGGCCCTCGACGATCTTGCCGCGCGTCGCATCCGCCGCCGGCGACGGGTCGACGACCATGAGCGGCACGTGGAAGCTCTGATCATGGAAGCCGACTTTGCTGAGCAAGTAGTGGTCGCCCAGCTGTTCGCCATGGTCGCTGGTCATCACGATCAACGTCTCGTCGAGC